>NZ_CAXBAN010000161.1:0-5811 GCF_963973675.1 uncultured Planktosalinus sp.
TGGGAAACCAAAATTGTTTTCACTTTCATAAACCTGGTTGTTTTTTTTGATTAAAAACCTCACTGTGTCATCACTATTTTATAGATTATAAAATAGGGTGAAATTTCAAGTGCGCAAAGATATAAAATAAAATAAAACAAATGCTTGCTTATTAGCTTTTCATATGTTTTATAGCTGTAAAACAGTGAAACGAGGTTTAACAGAAGTACTATTACCAAAACTAAAGTAAAAGCAAGGGTGTCGGCATTGATGGCATACATAAACAGCATATTTATCACAAGTAATAATATGGCTATCAAGTTTCTATAGGTCAATTTATGATATAAATATTGATTGATATAAGAGTCTATCGAGAAAAGGTTTGCGATGAGTTTTTCTATGTAAAATTTTAAACCAATAAAAACAGTAAAAAATCCTGTTATTTGAATAAAAATAATTGTGTTCTGAAGTGTGACTGATTCAAAAAAATGAGTAGATAATAAGAACAAGAATAAAGATACAGATAGTATTTGAACCAGTAACAACAGCACATTGAAGGGTTTAAAAATTTCTGTGTTTTTTCCTTGCACCAAAAAATATTTATTGGAAACAATCAGAAAAATAAATTCATTAAATCGCTGGCTGTTTAAAAGTTTAGCAACTGCCATCAAAACAAAACAAGCAAAAACCAGTAAGGTCATCCAGTCAGGTACTGATATATTTTGCAAGAGTGCTATCACATTAAACAATTAATCACACAAATTTACTGTAAATTAAGGGCAAAATTATAGTGGTTATAACATTTTTTAAACTCCACTTCAAATTAAAATTAAGTACATTTGCGCAAAATATTAGGGAATGTCTAAGGCATTAGTTGTTATACCTACTTACAATGAAATTGAGAATATAGAGCGTTTGCTGCGAAATGTTTTTTCGCTACAACGAAAGTTTGAAGTACTTGTTGTAGATGACAATTCACCAGACCTGACCCATCTTAAGGTTAAAGATTTACAAGAAGAGTTTTCTGAAAATTTGCATCTCTTGGTAAGAAAAGGGAAAAGTGGTTTAGGAACAGCTTATATTGAAGGTTTTAAATGGGCTTTAGCTAGAAAATATGAATATATTTTTGAAATGGATGCCGATTTTTCTCATAACCCCAACGATTTAATACGGCTATACAATGCTTGTGATAAACAAGAGTTTGACGTGGCCATAGGGTCGCGTTATGTAAAAGGCGTAAATGTTGTAAACTGGCCTATGAGTAGGGTTTTGCTGTCATGGATGGCTTCAAAATTTGTGCGTTTTATAACTCAGATGCCCATTTTTGATACCACAGCCGGTTTTGTTTGCTATCGCAGAAAAGTTTTGGAAACCATCAATCTTGATAAAATACAATTCATTGGCTATGCGTTTCAAATAGAGATGAAATTCAAAGCCTATTTGAGTCAATTTAAAATTATTGAAGTCCCCGTAATTTTTACTGACCGCACTAAAGGAGAATCAAAGATGAGCGGAGGTATTATCAAGGAGGCTGTTTTTGGGGTTTTGTCTATGAAATTTAAAAGTTTATTTAACCGCTATGAAATTTAAGATATGCACACTGTTTTAATAAAAAACGCAAAAGTTGTTAATGAGGGCAGCATCCAAAATTGTGATGTGCTTATACAGAATGAGGAAATTGTAGAAATTGCAGACAGCATTAGCGCAAAATCATCAGACACACAAATCATCGATGCCGAAGGGAATTATTTATTACCCGGAGTGATTGACGACCAGGTGCATTTCAGAGAGCCCGGACTCACACACAAGGCAACTATTGAAACCGAATCCAAAGCTGCCGTTGCGGGAGGAATTACCACCTTTATTGAAATGCCCAATACTGTTCCGCAAGCCACAACTGTAGAACTGCTTGAAGATAAGTTTGAAATTGCTCGTAAAACTTCCTGGGCAAACTATTCCTTTATGTTTGGCGGAACCAATGATAATCTGGAAGAAATTCTTAAGGTTGATCCAAAAAAAGTAGCCGCTTTAAAACTCTTTTTAGGTTCCTCAACAGGCAATATGCTGGTTGATGACCCAAAGGTTCTGGAAAATATATTTGCAAAAACCAATTTGCTTATTGCAGTTCATTGTGAAGATGAAGCTACCATTAAAGCCAATTTAAAATCACACACAGACCGTTATGGAGATGATATCCCCATGGAATGCCATCCAACTATAAGAAGTGAGGAAGCTTGTTATTTGTCCTCTTCAAGAGCCATTGCCTTGGCCAAAAAAACAGGTGCCAGATTGCATGTTTTTCACCTTTCAACAGCTAAAGAAACCGCTTTGTTTGATAACAAAACACCGCTTGTGAAAAAGAAAATCACAGCAGAGGTTTGCATTCACCACCTTTGGTTTTCTGATGAAGATTACAAAGAAAAAGGAACTCTAATTAAATGGAATCCGGCTGTAAAAACCGCTTCAGACCGTGAAGGTTTGTGGAAAGCATTACTGGACGATCGCATAGATGTCATTGCAACCGATCACGCACCCCACACACTGGAGGAGAAAAAAAACGTATATACAAAAGCCCCTTCCGGTGGACCGCTTGTTCAACACGCCTTGGTAGCCATGCTTGAGAATTACCACCATGGAAAAATAAGTCTCGAAAAAATTGTTGAAAAAATGTGCCACAATCCGGCAATCTTATTTCAAATTAAAAACAGGGGTTTTATCAAAAAAGGATTTAAAGCTGATTTGGTTTTGGTAGATTTACATGCCCCATGGACAGTGAATAAAAGTAATATTTTTTATAAATGTGGATGGTCGCCTTTTGAAGGGTTTACCTTTAAATCAAGGATCACCCACACTTTAGTCAATGGAAAACTAGTGTTTAACAATTCAAAATTTGCAAAAACAAGCAATGCCCAACGACTTGAATTCAACAGATAAAACTCATTCATTCCATAATAGATTGATTCTCCTTTTAGGATGTATTAGCTTATTATTTTTAACGGGTTGTCAAACTATTGAAAGAAACAAAAAACCCGAAAATTTGATTCCTGAAGACAAGATGGTTGAAGTGCTCATTGATGTGCATTTATTTAATGCTGCAAAAAGTGTGAACCGCCTCCCGCTTCAGCAAACCGGTATGACACCTCATCAGTTTATATATGAAAAACATGATATAGACAGTCTCACATATGAGCAAAGCAATGCTTACTATGGGGCTGACCTCAATACTTATGAAGAAATACACGCAAAAGTCAAAGTTCAACTTGAGCTAAGAAAAACTGTGGTAGACACTTCTATTGCACGTAAAAAAAGAGCTCAAGACTCTTTAAAATTTATTCAGGACTCAATTAAACTTAAAAAATTAAATATTAAAAGTGAAAGCTCACCAAAAATTCAAGCCGTTCAAGAATTAAAACGTGATTCTATTTAAGGTGTTTGATCTTTTAGATAATTTTCAGTAATTCTTTTAATTGTTTCCTTTAAAGGAGTAAAGGTGTAGTTTAATTTATCCACAACTTTTGAATTGTTGTAGTGTCGCTTTTTAGATAAGGAATCTGCAGTACTTTTAAAAAGCATTTGTTTGGTGCCGGTAAGCAAGCTTTTGATGTAGTCCAACCCGCAAAGTAAGGAAAGCATCCAGGGTTGAAGTATCTTCCCCGGTGGTTTTTTATTGAATGCCTTTGCCGCTTTTGTTAAGAGTTCTTGATAAGAAGAGCTTTCAGAAACAAGGATAAAACGTTCATTTTTACAATCACTTTTCATCAGTTTTAAAGCTATTTTTACAACATCAATAACATCTACAAAACCCATAACCCCTTTGGTGTAATAAGAAAGACCTTTGTAAACCTTCGTAAACAATACTCCCGTTCCTTGATTCCAAAAACCACTTCCTAAAATAACACCCGGATTCAGGATTACAGCATCAAGACCTTCCTGAGTTCCTCTCCATACTTCCATTTCGGCGCCATATTTTGAAATGGCATATACGTTATTGTCATCATCGGGGTTCCAAAAATGTTCTTCGGTAACTTTCTTGTTTTCAACTTTTCCCAATGTGGCTATGCTACTAAAATGACACAACTTTTTAACATTAAAGGACAAACAAAGATTTACGATATTAGCGGTGCCTTCTATGTTTGATTTTTTTAGTTTCTGAAAGTTTTTGGGATCAAAACTCACATAAGCAGCGGCATGATAAACATAGTCAATTTCTTCAAAAGCTATTGTTAAAGCAGCAATATCAACCAGGTTTGCTTCCACCCATTCAATTTGATTAAAAAGGGTTTCCGGTTTATCAGTGTAATAGGAAAACACTTGTTTCACAGCTTCCAGATTGCTGTTTTTCCTATGAATCGCCCTTACCTTTTGCCCGTTTTTAAGCAAAAAATAGATTAAATGAGCCCCAACAAGGCCTGTACCACCGGTTACTAAAATCATTTTACTAAAATACTCTTTTTTAAAATTCTGCTTCATCTTTTGTATGATAAATCTATCTTTGCAAAAACTTTAACCGGATGCTCAAAAATTTTGTAGAAGAATTGCAATGGCGTGGAATGATTCACGACCTCATGCCAGGAACAGAAGAATACTTAATGCAAGAAATGCGCACTGCTTATGTAGGGTTTGACCCAACAGCAGATTCTTTACATGTAGGTCATTTAGTGCCCATTATGCTTTTGGCTCACTATCAAAGAGCCGGTCACAAACCCATAGCGCTTGTGGGGGGAGCTACTGGTATGATTGGTGATCCATCAGGCAAATCGTCTGAGCGTAATTTACTTGATGAGGAAACCCTCAAACACAATCAAAACGCACTAAAAAAGCAACTCTCTCAATTTTTGGATTTTAATTCCAAGGAAGCCAATGCAGCCGTATTGGCAAACAACTATGATTGGATGAAAGCATTCACCTTTTTGGATTTCATTAGAGATATAGGCAAGCATATCACCGTAAATTACATGATGTCTAAAGACTCTGTAAAAAAACGTCTTACTGGTGAAGACAATGAAGGGATGTCATTTACAGAGTTTACATACCAACTAGTTCAGGGATATGATTTTTTGGAGTTGTATAGAACCCATAATTGTACCTTTCAAATGGGTGGAAGCGACCAATGGGGAAATATTACTACCGGCACCGAACTCATAAGACGAATTGCTGGAGGCAAAGGCTATGCCCTCACCTGCCCTTTGATCACCAAAGCAGACGGCACCAAATTTGGCAAAACCGAAGGAGGAAATATCTGGCTGGATGCAGAGCGAACGTCCCCTTATAAATTTTACCAATACTGGCTAAATACCAGCGATGAAGATGCTGAAAAGTATATCAAAATATTTACTTTCTTATCCAAACAAGAAATTGAAACCTTAACTGAAGAGCACAAAACAGCCCCTCATTTAAGACAACTTCAAAAACGTTTGGCAGAAGAAATGACCATTATGGTTCACTCTCAAGAAGAGCTCGACAATGCTGTTGTAGCTTCAAATATACTATTTGGAAACTCCACTTCATCCGATTTGAAAAAATTGAATAAAAATACATTTCTTGATGTCTTTGAAGGGGTGCCCCAAACTGAGGTTTCGCAAAAACAAATTTCAGAAGGATTGGATATTATCGCAGCCTTAGCTGAAGTTGGAGGATTTTTGAAATCAAATAGTGAGGCGCGCAGGGCTTTAAAAGAAAACTCGATTTCAGTGAACAAGGAAAAAGTAGATGAGACTCATAAAATCACTGAAAAAGATTTAATCAACAACACCTTTGTGCTGCTTCAACGAGGAAAGAAAAATTATTTTATTCTTACAGTAATATAATCTATAATGAAAGAAACCCTTGAAA
>NZ_CAXBAN010000162.1:0-5795 GCF_963973675.1 uncultured Planktosalinus sp.
TGCGTGACTTTAACGGAATTAAAGCCAACGGATTTGACGGAAGAGGAAACTACAACTTGGGTATTACTGAACAAATCATTTTCCCTGAAATTGATATTGATAAAGTAAATAAAATCCAAGGTATGGATATCACTTTTGTTACCACAGCTGAAACAGACAAGGAAGCAAAAGCATTATTAACAGAACTAGGATTACCCTTTAAAAAGAACTAAGAGATGGCTAAAGAATCAATGAAAGCCCGCGAGGTAAAGAGACAAAAATTGGTAGATAAATATGCTGAAAAGCGCAAAGCTTTAAAAGAAGCCGGCGATTATGAAGCATTACAAAAACTACCTAAAAATGCTTCACCTGTAAGATTACACAACCGTTGTAAACTTACCGGCAGACCAAGGGGTTATATGAGAACTTTTGGAATTTCACGAGTTACATTTCGTGAAATGGCAAACCAAGGTTTGATTCCAGGAGTTAGAAAAGCTAGTTGGTAATAAAAAAAGCATTACTTTTGCGCCCTGATTACCGACAGGTTTTAAATTATTAACTGGATGAAGGTTTCGAAAAAGAAAAACCACATCCGAAAAAACAAACAAATGACAACAGATCCTATCGCAGATTATCTAACACGCGTTAGAAATGCATCAAAGGCAAACCACAGAGTGGTTGAAATTCCTGCATCAAATTTGAAAAAAGAAATTACTAAAATCTTATTTGATCAGGGATACGTTCTAAGTTACAAGTTTGAGGATGACAAAGGTCCTCAAGGCACAATAAAAATTGCTTTAAAATATGATAAAGCTACAAAAGAGCCAGTAATTAGAAAGATACAAAGAATCAGTAAACCCGGTTTACGTAAATACGCAAGTTCATCTGAACTTCCTAGAATTCTTAATGGTTTAGGAATTGCCATCATCTCAACATCTCATGGAGTGATGACCGGCAAACAAGCCAAGGCAGAAAATGTAGGTGGAGAAGTATTGTGTTACGTTTACTAAAAATCGACTAAAAAATGTCTAGAATAGGAAATAATCCGATAGCAATCCCTGATGGTGTAACAGTTAATGTTAATGAAAACATCATTACGGTAAAAGGAAAATTAGGAGAACTTAGTCAAGAGTTTTCAGAGGTAGAAATAAAAGTTGAAGATGGAAATGTATCAATAGCACGCCCTTCTGATTCTAAAGCACACCGTACAAAACACGGTTTATATCGCTCATTGGTTAACAATATGGTTAAAGGTGTTGCCACAGGCTGGACTAAAGAACTTGAGCTTGTTGGGGTTGGTTACAGAGCCAGCAACCAGGGTCAAAAATTAGACATCGCCATTGGTTTTTCACACAATATAGTGATGGAAGTTGCCCCTGAGGTTAAAGTTGAAACCATCTCGGAGAAAGGTAAAAACCCAGTTGTAAAACTTACCTCTCACGACAAACAACTTGTTGGTCAGGTGGCCGCAAAAATTCGTGGGTTCCGTAAACCAGAACCATACAAAGGAAAAGGAATTAAATTTGTAGGTGAACAATTAAGAAGAAAAGCAGGTAAATCTGCATAAGCATAAAAGTTATGGCATTATCTAAAAACGATAGAAGAACACGAATAAGATTCAGAGTAAGAAAAACAATTTCAGGCTCTGAACAAAGACCAAGGCTTGCAGTTTTCAGAAGTAACAATGAAATCTATGCGCAACTTATTGACGATGTCAATGGTAAGACAATTACCGCTGCATCATCCAGAGATAAGGATATAGATGCTTCAAAAGTTACAAAAGTTGAAGTTGCAAAACTAGTAGGGAAATCAATTGCCGAAAAAGCTGTAAAAGCCGGTGTTGAACAAATTTCCTTTGACAGAGGTGGCTATTTATACCACGGAAGAATTAAATCATTAGCTGAAGGAGCCCGAGAAGGCGGACTTAAATTCTAAAATTATGTATCAAGATTATAAAAACGTAGAACTAGTTAAACCAAGTGGGTTAGAATTAAAAGATCGTCTGGTTGGAGTACAACGAGTTACTAAAGTTACAAAAGGTGGTAGAGCATTTGGATTCTCTGCAATTGTAGTAGTTGGAGATGAAAATGGAGTTGTAGGTCAAGGACTTGGAAAATCTAAAGATGTTGCTACTGCGATAGCAAAAGCCATTGAAGACGCCAAGAAAAATCTGGTTAGAATACCTCTAAACAAAACCACACTTCCTCATGAACAAAAAGGAAAGTATGGTGGAGCCCGAGTGAATTTAATTCCTGCTGCTCCTGGTACCGGGTTGATTGCCGGTGGTGCGGTACGTGCAGTACTTGAATCAGTTGGTGTACATGATGTATTATCAAAATCACAAGGGTCTTCAAACCCACACAACGTTGTAAAAGCAACTTTTGATGCTTTACTACAATTAAGAAGTGCACACACTGTTGCAAGACAACGTGGTGTATCTCTTGAAAAAGTGTTTAAAGGATAAAAAAAGAGTTATGGCAAAGATTAAAGTAACAAAAGTAAAAAGTGCTATCAACAGAACTCAATCTCAGAAGAGAACTCTTGAGTCTTTGGGCCTTAGTAAAATTGGTCAAACTGTTGTGCATGATGACACACCAAGTATACTTGGTATGGTAAATAAAGTAAAACACTTAATTTCTGTTGAAGAAACAAAATAAGACATTAGATTATGGATTTAAGTAACTTAAAACCTGCTGCAGGTTCAGTACAAAATAATAAGAGGCTAGGTCGTGGTGAAGGCTCTGGAAGTGGTGGAACTGCTTCAAGAGGTCACAAAGGAGCAAAGTCCCGTTCAGGATATTCAAGAAAAATCGGTTTTGAAGGAGGTCAAATGCCTCTTCAAAGACGTGTTCCAAAATTTGGATTCACCAATATCAACAGAAAAGAATATCAAGGTGTCAATCTTGATACGCTTCAGCAATTGGTTGATGATAAAAAAATTAAAGATACGCTAGACTTTGATACTATGATTTCTTTAAGACTGGCAACCAAAAACGAACTTGTTAAGATACTAGGTAGAGGGGAATTGAAAGCAAAATTGAAAGTATCTGCACACAAATTTACAGCAACTGCCAAGAATGCAATTGAAGCAGCAGGAGGCGAAGTGGTAATTTTATAACAACCTTATCAGAATGAAATTTATAAATACCCTACAGAATATTTGGAAAATAGAAGAGTTGAGAAACAGAATCTTAATCACTCTAGGATTGCTGGCTGTTTACCGTTTTGGTGCGCAGGTAGTTTTACCGGGTATTGATGCCTCTCAATTACAAGGTTTGGCTGATCAGACCGATGGTGGAATTTTAGGATTATTAAATGCTTTTACAGGTGGCGCATTTTCAAATGCCTCAGTTTTTGCATTGGGTATTATGCCTTATATTTCTGCTTCTATTGTGGTTCAATTGATGGGTATTGCTGTGCCTTATCTACAAAAGCTTCAAAAAGAAGGGGAGAGTGGAAGAAAGAAAATAAATCAAATTACGCGTTGGTTAACGATTGCAATTACCTTAGTTCAAGGACCCGGTTATATTTATAATCTTTTCAATATTTTACCGGCAGAAGCCTTTTTATTAGGGAATGATATTTCCTTTATAGCTTCAGCCGTAATCATTCTAACAACCGGTTGTATATTTGCAATGTGGTTAGGTGAGAAAATAACCGATAAGGGTATTGGTAATGGTATTTCCATATTGATTATGGTTGGTATTATAGCAACCTTACCACAATCGTTTGTACAGGAATTTGCTTCCAGAGTATTTGAATCAAATGGAGGATTAATTTTTATTCTGATTGAGTTAGTAATTTGGTTTGTTATTATTCTTCTCTCTGTATTACTAGTGATGGCTGTACGTCAAATTCCGGTTCAATATGCACGAAGGACAGCCAGTGGTGGCTATGAGAAAAATGCTTTTGGTTCAAGGCAATACATTCCATTAAAACTAAATGCTTCTGGTGTAATGCCTATCATCTTTGCTCAGGCAATTATGTTTGTTCCAGCTGCAGTAGCCGGGTTGTCAACTTCAGAGATGGCACAATCCTTTACCGTAGCTTTTAGTGATATTTTTGGTTTTTGGTACAATTTGGTATTCTTTATTTTGTGTATTGTCTTTACATTCTTTTACACTGCAGTTACAGTACCAACCAATAAAATGGCTGATGATTTAAAAAGAAGTGGTGGTTTTGTTCCGGGTATTAAACCAGGTTCTGAAACTGCTGAATATTTAGATAAAATAATGTCACAAATTACTTTGCCCGGGTCAATATTTTTAGCATTGATAGCTATTTTCCCTGCATTTGCTGTAAAACTATTGGGTCTTCAGGCCGGATGGGCATTATTTTATGGAGGAACTTCCCTACTAATTATGGTGGGTGTAGCAATAGACACTATGCAACAAATCAATGCATACTTGTTGAATAGACATTATGACGGATTAATGAAATCAGGAAAAAACAGAAAAGCAGTAGCATAATTATGGCAAAACAACCGGCAATAGAACAGGATGGAACAATCGTTGAAGCACTTTCAAACGCAATGTTTCGTGTAGAATTAGAAAACGGTCACATAGTTACAGCACATATCTCGGGTAAAATGCGTATGCATTATATTAAGTTATTACCCGGAGATAAAGTAAAATTAGAAATGAGTCCTTACGATTTAACTAAGGCAAGAATTACATACAGATATTAAATTTTTGAGTAATCAAAAATAACTAATTATTAAAAACAAAGGAATGAAAGTAAGAGCTTCCATCAAAAAAAGAAGTGCCGAGTGCAAGATTGTGCGTCGTAAAGGCAGATTATATGTTATTAACAAAAAGAACCCAAAGTTCAAACAAAGACAAGGTTAAGATATGGCAAGAATAGCAGGTGTAGATATCCCAAAGCAAAAAAGGGGTGTAATCGCGTTAACTTACATATTTGGTATCGGTAAAAGCCGTGCCAAAGACATTTTGGCAAAAGCCGAAGTAAGTGAAGACAAGAAGGTAAACGAATGGAACGATGATGAAATCGGTCGCATTCGTGATGCAGTGGGAAACTTCAAAATTGAAGGAGAATTGCGTTCAGAAGTTCAAGTGAGCATTAAGCGCTTAATGGACATTGGATGTTACAGAGGTATTCGTCACAGATCTGGTCTTCCACTTAGAGGACAACGTACCAAGAATAACTCAAGAACGAGAAAAGGAAAACGTAAAACTGTTGCTAACAAGAAAAAAGCAACTAAATAATCCCTAGAGATATGGCAAAAACAACCGCAAAAAAACGTAAAGTTAATGTTGAATCTGTAGGTGAAGCACACGTTACAGCTTCTTTTAACAACATCATTATTTCTTTGACTAACAAAAATGGTGATGTAATCGCCTGGTCTTCTGCCGGTAAAATGGGTTTCAGAGGGTCTAAGAAAAATACCCCTTATGCTGCTCAGTTAGCTGCTGAAGATGCAACAAAAGTTGCACACGACGCAGGTTTACGCAAAGTAAAAGTATATGTTAAAGGACCCGGAAACGGAAGAGAATCTGCAATACGTTCTATTCACAATGCAGGAATTGAAGTAACTGAAATTGTAGATATCACACCAATGCCCCACAACGGCTGCAGACCTCCTAAAAGAAGAAGAGTCTAATTAGATAATAAGACGTTAGACAATAGATTTTTGATAAAAAAATAAATAATAAGTATAAACACAGGAAGGAATACGATCGATGGAGGACAGACCTTAATTCATCATCCCTTCTAAAATAATTTTAAATATGGCAAGATATATCGGTCCAAAAACTAAAATAGCCCGTAAGTTCGGTGAAGCTATTTTTGGTGACGAC
>NZ_CAXBAN010000163.1:0-5775 GCF_963973675.1 uncultured Planktosalinus sp.
AAGCCCTCAACCATTTTTATCATCATATTCATTGATGGCGATGGTATAATGCTCAATCGATTTTTCAAAATCCATCACTTGAGCATATGCATACCCTAATTTTAGATACACATTTTCTGATGGACGATTCAATTCTAAAAGTTTGTTATACCCTACAATAGCATTATGAAAATCCTTTTGATAAAAATGGTTGAGGGCTTTTAGGTTCGAAAGCTGAAAATGGGTGTCGTCTATTTTTAATGTTTGTGTTAAAATAGTATCTGCCTGCTCAAAGGATTTATTTTTTATTTTATCGGTAATCACTTTAACAGCCGCCGGTAGATGGTTTTGGTCTAACCGGTATGCTTTTTCGAAATATTCAATCGCTACACTATCGCTTTGCTGCTCTTTCAGTAATCCCATTTGATAGGGGAAATTGGGATTTAAAGAGTCTGAAGCTATTAATGTGGTTAGAATCTTTTCAGCTTGTTTGCTTTTTGCTGTTTTTCGAAGCAGTTTGGAATACTCATACGCCAGAAGAATGTCTTCGGGATATCTGTCAAAAAGCTTTTCATAATGTGCTAAGGCGTTTTTTAAATTTCCGGTTTGTTCATAGCTTTTGGCAAGTTTGAGTTGTTGTTCTTTGCTTTCGGGCAGTTGATTGAGATGCTGTATTGCTTTACTGTAATTGCCTAAGGCGTAATAATTTTCTGCAAGCGATTTGTGATTTTGGGCTTGCGCCGAAATCGAAATAAAAATTAAAAAACAAAAACAACAATACAGGGATTTCATTTCAAATAATTGTAAAGATGAAACCTGTCAGGTTTTAAAAACTTGACAGGTTTTGATCATAAATTAGATTTATTCATTTACTTCAAAGACAATAGGCAAAGCATATGAAACAGCTACTGCTTTACCATCCTGTTTTCCTGGTTGCATTTGTGGGATTAAACCAACTACCCGTCTTGCTTCTTCTTCAAGTGCTGCTATGGGAGCTCTGCTTAAAATATCCACAACATTGCCCTGCTCGTCAATTTTAAACTGCACTGAAAGTTTAACTCGCCCATTTAAACCCAATCCTTTTGCCACTTTCGAATTGAAATTTTCTATTATAAGCGTGTTTAAGTTTTCAGACATACATTGCTTGCGTTCTTCATTGGTTGACAAGTTTTCACAACCGGGGTAGATGGGTGCTTGATCAATGACGGCAAAGGGAAGGACGTCTAGTTCTCCACTTTCAAATAAATTAAGTGCATTATTTTGGTCATAGCCTTTTAAGGCAGTTTGTCTGGCTAGTTTCACTAATTCCTCGTGTTCTTGTAGAGATATCCCACCTGAATTGTTTTCTAAAGCGATTTTTAATTCCTCAATTTTTTGAGTGATTGAATTTTCGTGCGAGCTTTCTGAAGCTACATCTTGACTACAAGAAGTATAGAGAATAATTCCGGCTAAAAGCGGCACTAACATTAAAAATTTAGCCAATTGTGTTTTCTTTGATTTTGATTTTTGTAACATAACGATTCGTTTTTTGATTAATGAATGATTGAAAAATGTATTGATGAATGAAATATGTTGGGTTTTAAATACTTCAGTGAGCAAGTTTTGGTAGTATGTTTTTTTATCTGTTGCTGCTACTGCCCGGCTATCGGCAATATATTCATGAAGTGTGGCAACCCGGTTTTGAAACAAATATATCAATGGATTGAACCAAAACACAATGCGCAGCAATTCAAAATAAATCAGATCGACATAATGTTTTTGTTTGATATGTACCAACTCGTGATTGATAATGTGCTTTCTTGCATTTTGCTCCAGCTTTTCACCTATAAATATCAAGTTGCCAAATGAGAAAGCATCTGTGCTGTCTGGCAGACGAACGAGGGTGGTGCCTTCCAGGATTTCGGTTTTTCCTTTCCGCTTTAGCTGAAATATCTTATTAAGTTTCCAAAAGAAAAGTACTGTGCTTAAAATTATTCCAGAAAGGAGGATGATTTCAAAAACAGAGGTTTCAAAAGCTTTCGTTGCTAAATTGTTTTGGGCTGTAACAGAAGTAGGGCCTAGTATTATTTCAGGTAAAACAACTGCAAAATTTTGCGGTATGATTGTTTGTAAAGCGGGGATTTTTATAAAGGGAAAAATCAAGGCGAGTAGCGGAGTTAAACACAAATAGAATCGGTTCCATTGAAAAAAGGTTTCTTTCTTCAACAACAGCTCATAAACTATTAGAAATAGCAATTGAAATACGACGGTTTGTAAGAGATAGCCTATCACTACTTTTTTTCTTCTTTATTGATTTGCTCTAAAATTTCTCCAAGTTCCTTAGTGGAAACTTTGTTTGTCTTTACAAAAAAAGAAACCATACTTTTAAAGGAGCCTTGAAAGTAATTATCCATAAGCTTGTTGATGGTTAGGTTGCTATAAGTTTCCTTTTCCATTGCCGGAAAGTAAATGTGACCGCGTCCTTCTTTTCTATAGTTGACGAATCCTTTACTTTCCAAAATGCGAACAATGGTTGATACCGTGTTATAAGCCGGTTTGGGTTTGGGAAATTCATCGACGATTGCGGCAACATTGGCTTCTTTCAAACCCCAAAGAATTTGCATCACTTCTTCTTCTGCTTTTGTAAGTTGTTTCATAATTCTCTATACTCCCCCAACCCTTACTAAGGTGGGGAGTTTTATTGGTTTAATTTTTTAAACTTGACTACAAATATAACTAAATATTTAGTTTTAACTAATAAATTAGTTTAAATATTTTTGTAACCAAAAAGAAGTATCTTAGACTCATACAGAAAAACCGATGGATTTATTTCTATTATTTGTTTCATTATTACTGGTATTGCTTGGTATTGCTGGTAGTTTTCTGCCAGTAATACCAGGCCCTGTGACGGGTTGGTTGGGGTTGCTGGTATTTCATTTAACGAAAGCGGTTCCTTTGAACTATACGTTCTTAACGATTACTTTTATCGTTGCCATGCTGATTTTTATATTGGACTATATAATTCCAGCAATGGGGACCAAGCGTTTTGGAGGTAGTCGTTATGGTATGATAGGAGCAACTCTTGGTTTAATTGTTGGGATACTGGCTCCGATACCTTTTGGAGTAATTATTGGACCCTTTGTGGGAGCATTTTTAGGAGAGCTTTTAAATACGAAAACCCGTCATAATGCATTGAGGGCTGCTTTTGGTTCCTTTATTGGTTTTCTGGCATCTACTTTTATGAAGTTTTTTGTTTCAATGGTTTTTTTAGGCTTGTTTATTTGGAAAACCATAGTGTACTGGGAGTCCTTTTTTTAATCAAAAGTTGGTGTTTCAAACAGGATGTTTTGTTGTTTAAAAAGTGATATAGCTAAATTAAGGTCTTGGTTTTCAGTGTCAATTGAAGAGGGGTTTTTAAAAAGGGTTTGTACTTGTTGCTTCATAGTATCATCCTGATATTCAATAAGGAATTCATCTCCATTCAATTTAAGTAAACAATCATTTTTTTCAAGTTCAACTTCCAGCATTGGGTTTACCTTAATGGTGATAGGATCGTTTTTGTAGGCTTTTTGAAGCACTTTGTAAAGCGCCTCCAAAACGCGCTCGACAGTAACGGATGTTAGACAGATTTTGTGCTTACAGTTTAGAATTACATCATAATTGCACCGAATGTTGCAGACACCTTTTTTCCCCCAGATGAGTTCGTTGTGTTCTGCAAAACTTCCCCAACTTCCGGGTCCTGTTGGGCCGTAAATTCCAACTGATGGCACATTGAAAGCCCCTGCTACGTGGGTGATTCCGGCATCGTTGCCAATGTGAAAAAGTGCTCCTGCCATAGCTTCACCTACGTCTTCCATGCCTCCTGTGATATATTCAACATGATTCATTTCTTTTGAAAAGCAACTTTTAATATCGGGGTCATCAGGGCCTTGAATGATTTTGCAGTTCAGGTGTGGATACATTTCGTGTAAACGTTCTATTAAGGCTGCATACTTTTCTGTGGGCCATATTTTTAAAAGAAAGCCAGCGCCATGATGAACCACAAAATACTTTTCCTTAGGATTTGGGTTTCTTTCAAAATAAGGGTAAACCTCAAGGTGATTGTCAATCTTCCTGTGAAGTTTTGATACGGTATCAATATAATGCTGAATAGCGTGTTGTTTTACTTTTTTATGGGTGGGGTATTTCAAGGCATGTGGTAAATCATAACCCCTAAAAGCCGGGTAGTTACCCAGTTCATAGACATTGTTATAAGCATCCTCGCTGTTTCTGGCTTCAGTTTCATCAACTACTGTTACTTTGTTTAAGTACTTTTTAAAAAAGGAGACTAATCTTGGAGCAACAGCAAAATCAACTTTTTCTGAAACTTCAGCTATTTTATTGATTGCCGGAATGGCAAAAAAGATATCACCCAATCCACCATAACTTTTATAAACTAAGACTTTTCCTAAATATTTTTTCTTTTCAACAGTTTTTTTGGATTCTAAAATCTCTTGTATTGCATTCCAGAAGTTTTCTGGGGCTTGCTTAATTTCCTTTATGGCTTGTTCTTTATTGTGAGGATAAAATTCAAATGAAAACGTGCCAATCCGATCGTTTGTAATCATTTCACAACCTGAAAGGAATGCTTCTGCGGCAAGCCTGCCGGAAGGTTCGGGCCAAACGGGTTGACAGATAAACTGTTTAGTTTTCCCCAATAGTTCTAAAACCTCTGTATTTGCAACCGGGCTGTGGAATGAAATATTTTCCGGAATTTCTCTTCTTATACGGTTTGTTCCATATACAGTGAAATTTAGTTTGGGATGTTCTAAAGCATAATCAATATAGGCATTACCGCCTTTCAGAAAATTGAGATCTCCAAAAAAGGGAATGGTGTGGTCTTGTTTAATAGTTGAGGGTTTTAGGTTTTCAATCTGAACTGTTGGTGGCATGATCAAATACTTTGCTACTGCTTCACCATAAAAATCATAATGTGCTGTATAATGTTTTGGCGATTGAAATGCATTTAGTTTTGAATTTGCAAAAAGTTTTCTGTAAAGATGAAACTTATCTGTGTTACAGCAACTTTTTACATTTCGGTCAACGGTGCATAAAATATTTCGTCTAACGCAAAAATTATAATCATACTCAACTTTAATATAGGGTGTTGAAGAGTCGATTAATACTACTAAAAGATTCTGTTCAAAACTGCATCTCGAAGTGCTGTTGAGGATAACGAGGTCTGCTTTTTCAATTCCTTTACTTGTGGATTCAAAGTTTCTTAACAAATCAATTGAAACTGAATAGCCTTTTTTTTCACCCAGCTGAATCAACTCCTTAATGGTGAGTTCTGCACCTCGGGGTGTATTTATATCAGTATCGTGAAGAAAAAGAATTGATTTCAAGAAAAAGTATTGTATGATGTTTTGTTTGGGTAAAAGAATGACCCTCCAAAAGTAAATTTTGAAATAAAAATATTTATCAATAAGGGTTTTTAAAAGGTATTAACCATCATAATACCCATCATCATAATACCCGTCATCATAGTATCCGTCATCATAGTATCCGTCGTCATAATACCCATCATCATAATACCCGTCATCATAGTATCCATCATCGTAATACCCATCATCAAAAAAGCCATCGTCGTCAGTGCTACAAGAGTTTAAAAATGAGGCCGTAATGGATAGAGTAGAAGCTGCCAGAATGAGTTGACCTGATTTTTTAATAAATTTTCTACGTTCCATAATTTATTGGTTTTAAGTTATAAAGTTAACAATAATTAACCTGTTATAATAAAAGAACAAGTTAAAAGTGATATACCCTACCCTTATTACT
>NZ_CAXBAN010000164.1:0-5708 GCF_963973675.1 uncultured Planktosalinus sp.
AAAGATTTATTAGTGGGTACTGTTAGTGATTTTAAATTTGACAATAGTGGTAATTTTTACATTATCAACATACAACTCTTCAATGATATGACCAGCACAAGCCAAGTCTATTTAATTGAACATACTGAAGCAGAAGAAATTCAGGAATTAGAATCAAAAAGCCATGATGAATAATCCTGTTATTTTAAATAGTGGACGCTTTATTTTACTTGTGTTAATACAAGTGTTTGTATTTAACAATATAAATCTATTTGGGTACATCAATCCTTCTGTTTACTTACTGTTTCTGATTCTTTTTCCCGTAAAAGTGGATCGTTCCTTGTTTATATTCTTAGGTTTTTTACTGGGAATAACGATGGATTTTTTTAACAATACCGGTGGTGTGCACGCCGCCGCTTGTTTAATGGCCGCTTATGCACGTCCTTTGATACTGAAGTATTCGTTTGGTGTAAGTTATGAATACAACACCCTAAAAATAGCTCAAACCCCAATCGGCGGTCGATTGAGCTACATTAGCTCCATGGTGCTCATCCACCACTTATTAGTGTATTTCTTGGAAATTTTTAATTTAAGCCATACATTTTTTATTTTAAAGACCGTGCTGCTTTCAAGTGTCTTCACGATTTTGATGGCGGTGGTCTTCATGATCCTCTTCAGTAAAAAACAGCGATGAGAAAACTACTTATTTACATACTAGTTCTTGTTACAGGTATTGTTTTCACTGCCCGCTTAGTATATTTACAGGTTGTTGACAGCAGTTTAAAAATCAGATCTGAACTCAATGCTGTTTCTAAAGTATACAATTTTCCACAACGCGGATTTATTTATGATCGCAATGACAAGCTCCTGGTTTCAAATCAACCTTCTTATGACGTCATGGTTATTCCAAATGAGGTCAAGAAACTGGATACCTTGGCATTTTGCACGCTATTAGGCATCAACAAGGAAGAGCTTACAAACCGGCTTCATCGGGCACGTGGTTACTCACCACGCCTTCCCTCGGTGGTGCTTCCTCAGTTGACCAAAGAAGAATACGCCCATTTACAGGAAAGTATGTACCGTTTTCCGGGGTTTTATATTCAAAAGCGTTCCCTTCGTGATTATCAGGTAGCACATTCGGCAAATGTGTTGGGTTTTATAGCAGAAGCAAGTCCTCGAATTATTGCTCAAAACCCTTATTATCAAATGGGTGATTTAATTGGGATACAAGGAGTTGAAAAACAATATGAAGAAGTTTTGAGAGGGCAAAAAGGAGTGAGTTTCATACAAAAAGACCGATTTAACCGCGCTTTGGGCCCCTATAAAGAAGGGTTGTATGACACGCTTCCGGTTCATGGTAAAGACATCACGCTAACTTTGGATGAAGAGTTACAGGCTTATGGTGAATTATTGATGCAAAACAAACGCGGAGGAATTGTAGCCATTGAACCCAAAACTGGTGAAATCTTGGCTTTGGAAGAAAAAGATCAAAAAATTATACAGCACTCTATTATGATAGCATTGCCAAACCACTTTATGACAGAGGACTGTTGGCAGAATACCCCCCCGGCTCCACTTTTAAAATTGTCAATGCCCTCATTGCCTTAGAAGAAGGTGTTGTAGATCCAAATGACACCTTCAGGTGTAACAATGGTTTTAGCTATGGTCGAGGTGCCTTTATGGGGTGCCACGCCCATCCAAGCCCGGTAAACCTCCACCTGGGCGTTTATGAATCGTGCAATGCCTATTTTGGCAATGTTTACAGACGCACTATAGATAAGTATGACACCCCGCAGGAAGGTGTGGACAATTGGGTTAGCCATGTTCAAAGTTTTGGCCTTGGTGATTTTTTAGGAAATGATTTGCCCGTTGGCCGGCCCGGTAAGGTGCCCACTTCAGCTTACTACGATAAAATCTACAACTACCCCACCCGAAAATGGTTTAGTTCTGCAATTATTTCAAATGCTATTGGTCAGGGCGAGGTCAACACCACACCCATTCAACTGGCCAATATGACGGCCGCCATAGCCAACAGAGGGTATTATTACACACCTCATATTTTAAAAGAAATTGACGGTGTTCCCATAAAAGACTCAGCATACACTACCCGAAATAACACCACCATAGCTCAGGAGCATTTTGAACCCGTTATAGAAGGCATGTTTGATGTATATAATAAAGGAACGGCAAAATACCTTCAGGTTCCGGGCATCGAAATTTGTGGTAAAACAGGGACTGCAGAAAACTTTACCCGAATTGACGGAAAGCGCGTACAACTAACAGATCATTCAATCTTTATTGCATTTGCCCCCAAGGACAATCCCAAAATAGCTCTTGCAGTATTTGTCGAAAATGGATACTGGGGAGGAAGGTATGCCGGAAGAATAGCAGGCTTAATGATTGAAAAATACCTGCGGGGTGAAATTACCCGAACAGACATGGAAAAATGGATACTTTCAAACAGTTTGGAAGAGGAATATGCCAAACCCCAAAGCGGGAAACCCTTTAAAATCAATCACTGCAAGGAACAACACCCATTGGAAAATTTGACTGGACGACTATCTTGCTCTATTTTGCTTTGGTGGTGATTGGCTGGTTTAATATCTATTCTGCTTCACTTTCTGAAACGGCCACTGTTTTTTTTGATTTTCAAAACATCCATAGCAAACAACTGGCTTGGATAGGCTTAAGCATTGTGCTAATTTTGTTTATACTTGGCGTAGATTCTAAGTTTTATGAACGCTTTTCAAGTGTCATTTATTTAGTTGCCATACTCTCATTAGCCGGTTTATTTATTTTTGGAAGTACGATAGCAGGGCAACGGGCATGGTATGTACTTGGTGGCGTGAGTCTTCAGCCGGCCGAGTTTGTGAAAGCTGCCACTGCACTGGCTATGGCCAAGTATTTAAGCGATATACAAACTAATATCAAAGAATTTAAAGACCAGCTAAAAGCCTTTTTGATTCTTAGTATTCCCATTGTTTTAATTTTAATGCAACCTGATCCGGGAAGTGCCTTGATTTATTTCGCATTTATTTTTCCCATGTATCGCGAGGGATTGCACGCTTCCTATCTATTGCTTGGTTTTTTTGCTGCATTCCTGTTTGTGGTTACCCTGGCATTTGACCCCCCCTTGGTGATTGCAGGAGTGATTTTATTAGCCTTCACACTCTTCCTTAAAAACCGAAAAAAAAGACCCTCGATCTTCAAGTATGTTGTGGTCGTATTGGTTTGCTCAGGTTTTTCCCTTTCAGTAGATTTTGTGTTTGACCAGGTCTTTAAACAACATCACCGTGACCGGTTCAACATTGTTTTAGGAAAAGAAATAGATATCAAAGGAGTTGGTTATAATACCAACCAAAGTGAAATTGCCATTGGTAGCGGAGGCTGGTTTGGAAAAGGCTGGACACAAGGCACGCAAACCAAAGGAAATTTTGTGCCCGAGCAACACACAGATTATATTTTTAGTACTGTAGGAGAAGAATGGGGTTTTGCCGGAAGCTTTTTGGTGGTACTCTTGTTTGTCTTTTTAATAATCAGGCTGCTGTATCTGGCTGAAAAACAACATTCCACTTTTAACCGGGTGTATGGTTATAGTGTGGCCTCCATTTTGTTTGTTCACTTTTTTGTAAACATCAGTATGGTCATCGGCTTATTTCCCACAGTGGGGATTCCGTTGCCATTTTTAAGTTATGGCGGGTCTGCGCTTTGGGGGTTTTCGGTTTTTATATATATATTCTTACGGCTTGACAGTCAAAAACATATTCACGGTTAAAGCTCCGTAAAGGGTTAACCAACTCATTGTTCTAATAGTCTTTCTTTTTGAGTTTCACCTTCTGTTCCCATTTCCACGCAGAGCGCAGTGATTCCTCGAGGTTTCTTTTTGCTTTCCATCCCAGTTCGTTGTTTGCCAGACCGGTATCTGCATAAACCGCTGTCACATCTCCCGGACGTCGGTTTACAACTTTATAATTTAAAGGCATTTGTGATACGTTTTCAAATGCCTGTATCACTTCCAATACTGAGGAGCCCTTACCTGTTCCCACATTGAACACTTCAAAGGGGGTCTTGTTTTTCTTTTCCAACAAACGCTGCAACGCAATTACGTGAGCTTCTGCCAGATCCATCACGTGAATGTAGTCTCGAATGCAGGTGCCGTCTTCGGTGGGGTAGTCATCCCCAAAAACAGCCAATTGCTCGCGCAGTCCGATGGCTGTTTGAGTGATGAAAGGCACCAGATTTTGTGGAACCCCAAGCGGCAGCTCCCCTATCTCAACAGATTCATGGGCGCCGATTGGGTTGAAATAACGTAAGGCAATTGCTTTTAAAGCCGATACCTGAGTGGTGTCGAAAATAATTTCTTCACTTATTTGTTTGGTATTTCCATAGGGGGAAGTTGCCTTCTTTATGGGTGCTTTTTCAGTGATGGGTAAGCGATCAGGCTCACCATAAACAGTACAGGATGAACTGAATATAAAGTTTTGTATCTCATACTTGGCACATTCCTGAAGTAAATAGACCAAGGTGCTTAGGTTATTTTCATAATAAAGCAAGGGGTTTTCAACACTTTCTCCAACAGCTTTGGATGCGGCAAAATGAATGATTCCGTCAATTTCCCTATGGGTCTTAAAGTAATGGTGTACATCCTCTTTATTCCGTAAATCAAGGTACTTAAACTGAGGGGTTTCTCCGGTAATACTTGCTATGTCCTCTAAAACATCTATTGATGAATTTGACATATTATCAACGATCAAAACCTCAAAGCCGGCTTGTTGCAAGGCAACTGCCGTATGTGAACCAATGTAACCTAAACCTCCTGTAACTAGTATTTTCATAACCCACACCCCCACAAAAGCGGGGATTCCATATTTTAATAATTAAACTTCAATTGCAATTCAAATTACCGAGATTCCTGCCTTCACAAGAATTCTAAAATTGTATTTGTAATATAACCAATCTGCTCATCATCCAGCTCGGTATGCATGGGTAAGGAAATCACCTCTTTCACCAAGCGGTTGGTGACCGGAAAATCGGCTTCGTTATACCGGCTGTCCTTATAAGCTTTCTGGCTGTGCAATGGAATGGGGTAATAAATACCATGCGGAATGCCTTTTTCCTGAAGGTGTTTGGCAAGGGCATCACGTTTACCATTGGTGATTTTTAAGGTGTATTGATGAAATACGTGGCAATCGCAGGTTTCACAAATACCTTTGGTTTTTGAGCAATCTACATTTGGGTTGGTGACAGGTGTTTCAATGGCCGGATGATTTTTCAATGCTGTAGTATATTTTCCGGCTGCTTCCTGACGGGCTTTGTTGTAGCTGTCAAGTTTTGGTAGTTTTGCTCGTAATACTGCCGCTTGAATAGAATCCAACCGTGAGTTTACACCCACAACATCGTGATAGTAGCGCTCATACATTCCGTGATTGACAATTCCGCGCAGAGTATGTGCCAGGTCATCATCGTTGGTGAAAATTGCACCCCCGTCGCCATAGCAACCTAAATTTTTAGAAGGAAAAAACGAGGTCGCACCCACGTGACCAATGGTTCCCGCTTTCTTTTTGCTGCCGTTTTTAAACGTATAATTGGCACCGATGGCCTGTGCGTTGTCTTCAATTACATACAAGTTGTGTTTTTCGGCAACCGCCATTACAGCATCCATATTGGCACACTGTCCGAATAAATGAACAGGGACAATGGCTTTTGTTTTGGGAGTAATTGCTTTTTCA
>NZ_CAXBAN010000165.1:0-5687 GCF_963973675.1 uncultured Planktosalinus sp.
CCAATGCACCGGACAAAAGGTCTAAAAAGGAAATATTAAAAAGATCTATAATTCGTTTCATTTTAATCAGTTCTTTAATTCAAATGGCTCATTCTAGAGATTTTTTACAGTTAAAGGAAAATTACAGACTCTGCAGCGTTTGCTGTCACCATATTCTGAAGTTCCGCAATTTTTACAAACATTAGAAGCTCTTTTAACGGCATTGAGTTCATTCATTGATTTTTTCCAGTTTTCTGTTTTTTCAGGATTGTATGACACTAATTGATCTTTCATTTTGCACCTGATACATGAAGTTGCACTGTCGTTATTTATCGTTCTACAATTTTTGCAAAGTTTCATGTTTGATAGTTTTATGAGTTAATTTTGAAAATGAGATTCTAAACGTTAATTATGTTTATCAATACTACTACACACTTTCAATTGAATTAGTTGTATCTTAATATTTGACCCCAACATTGATGTCAAAACGATATTCATAACCAATTAAAACTCCAAAATTATTAGCTTTTGAGGTGGCATCAACTTTTCTTACACCCGCTCCATCTGACACTAAGTAATTCTCATTCACCATGTCCGCTCCGCTTTCAAACATAAAACCAAACTTTATACTGCTGTTTGGACTTAAATCATACCAAACAGAAGGGTTAATTACCAAACTTAAATGCATTGGTTTATAAACGTCAGTTGCAGAGTCACCATAACCTGAGGTTTCTTCTTCACTGGAAAGGTTGGTTACCGTTAAATTATATTCAACTTCTTGCTTAAGCTTTCCTATTCCAAAATTAAATTGAGGCCCAATAGCTAGTCCAAATTTTAAGGGTCCTTGTCCAAACTGCACTCTCCCCATTAAAGGGACAGACAACCAGTTTGTAGATTCCTTAATAATTATTTCACCTACATCGTTGATAACATTTCCCTGATCGTCAGTTACTGTAAAAGGATTGTTTGGGTCTCTGCGTTCTAAAGTAGCTTTCCCTCCCTTTTGATTAAACTTGATTCCGGTCATTATACCCCACTGTCCAAATTGAACACCGGCATTCAACCCTCCTTGGAATTTTAAAATCCTGGAGTAATCATCAGCAATGTCAAAATCATCAGACACTGAAGTTTTAGCAAAGTTCACACCCGCTTCTGGACCAAAAATAATTGCTGTCTGTGAGTGAGTTTGTGTGCTGAAAAGAAATAAAAAACAAATACCAATTGTAAATACAAATTTTTTCATCTTGTGTTAGTTTAGTTAAACATTTATCTTGGAAAACCACATCGAACTGAAAATTCTATCGGCCTTCATATATATACGTGCAGAAAGCAAACAAAAAGGGTCACCCTTTTTAGAAAAAATTAACAATAAAAACAAAAATATTATCCTATGTATATGATTTTCAGTATGTTTAAGCCTTTTTAATTCATCAAATTAATTTGAATTTTATTTTTTATTTCCTGGTCAAATTGTAGTATTTTCAGAGAAATCATAAAATTTATGTTAGCTTTATAGTTGGTTATCGCCTTTAAGAGTAGACTACTTTAATTTATGCAACACATCGTCATCATAGGAAACGGAATTTCAGGCATCACAGCTGCACGTCACATCCGAAAACTTTCAGATAATAAAATTACAGTCATTTCAGGGGAGACCGATTACTTTTTCTCGCGCACAGCACTTATGTATATCTATATGGGTCACATGAAGTATGAACACACCAAACCCTATGAAGACTGGTTCTGGGAGAAAAACCGTATCGAACTGAAAAAGGCGTGGGTCTCCAAAGTTTCCTCTGAAGAAAAAAAACTGACATTTACAGATGGTAAAAGCATACACTATGACCAACTCATTATTGCCTCGGGTTCCAAATACAATATGTTTGGCTGGCCGGGAGAAGATTTAAAAGGTGTACAAGGATTGTATTCAAAACAGGATTTAGTTTTATTGGAAGAAAACGCTCCTGACAACAAAATCTGCAAACGCGCTGTGATAGTGGGTGGTGGACTGATTGGTATCGAACTCGCTGAAATGCTCTCCACCCGGAAGATTCCCGTTACTTTTCTCGTTAGGGAGCATAACTTCTGGGGCAATGTGTTACCGGAAAGTGATGCCAAACTCATCAACAACCATATTCTCGAGCACCACATTGATTTACGTCTGGGAGCTAACCTTAAAGAAATCCTCCCCGATAAAAATGGACGGGTAAAAGCTGCTATTGTTGAAGAAACCGAAGAAGAAATCTCTTGTGACTTGGTGGGACTTACTGCCGGGGTCACACCCAACATCGATTTCCTGAAAGGTAGCGGTATCGAACTCGGAAAAGGCGTAAAAGTAAATCGCTTTCTCGAAACCAATGTTAAAAACATCTATGCCATTGGTGATTGTGCTGAACAACAAGAACCTGTAGACAATCGAAGACCTGTAGAAGCAGTTTGGTACACCGGCAGGATGATGGGTGAAGTGGTAGCGCAAACCATTTGCGGAAATAAAATGCCTTATAAACCGGGACACTGGTTCAACAGCGCCAAGTTTTTTGATATCGAATACCAGACCTATGGTTGGGTATTTTCAGAACCTCGGGACGGGGAGGCTCATTTTCACTGGAAGCATGAGGATGGAAGAAAGTGCATCACCATAAATTACCAAAAAGAAAGCAGGAAATTTATTGGCATCAACACCTTTGGCATCCGATTAAAGCACGCTGTAATTGACCGCTGGCTCACCGAAGAAAAAACCATTGATGAAGTGATGGCAAACCTGCAACAAGCCCATTTTGACCCGGAGTTTTATAAACGCTATGAAAAACAAATCAAAGAGCAATTCAAAACAGAAAAAAAAATAAACGCATAATTATGTCCCATAACATTTCAGCAACCGGAGATACTACTTATAGCCTTTCTTTGCAACAAAAATTAGCAACACTACTTGGTTTTACCGGTCTTTTTATCCTCATCCTTGCTACTTTCAATGTAAGTTTCCCAAACAAAACATTGTGGCTTACACTCTCTCTTGGTGCCATCTGTGCCGGGATTGTCTGGTTTGGTGTCAAGCAGTACCAAAACAAAATTGCCGGTATTAAAAATGATGGTATACAATTCCGTTCCTTAACATCCAAAGGTGTTTTAGCTTGGATACTTGGTCTCTTTCTTACAGGGTTTTATATTGTTCTCTATTTTTATCCACAATATTTGGGATTAACCGAAGAAGGTCAAAACAACACTGGAATCATCGCTCTTTTTGACCCGTTGAGCTACTTACTTAGTGGAAATCCGGCAAGTCAGTGGTTTGTTTATGGCACATTTTACACCATTGCCGTGGTGTTTTTTGGAGTAAAATTTATTTACAAATACCGCCACAACCATTACCAGCGACTCCGCACATTTTCAGTGATGTTTTTTCAGTTGGGCTTTGCATTTCTAATTCCTGAATTTATGGCGCGTTTAAACAGCGAAAGCTTTTCACTACCTTATTATGATTTCAAAAACATCTGGCCACTTAATTATTACAACTTTGAACAATATCGTGTGGATGAATTCATCAGTGCCGGAAACATCGGTATTGCCTTGTTGATTTTTGGTGTGGCTTCTATTTTTATTATTACCCCGATCCTCACCTACAAATATGGTAAACGTTGGTACTGCTCCTGGGTGTGTGGTTGTGGCGGACTCGCAGAAACGGCCGGGGATCCCTTTCGCCATTTGAGCGATAAACGGCTGGTCGCCTGGAAAGTGGAACGCTGGGTAGTACACAGTGTGGTTGTTTTTGTCGTACTGATGACCACTGCAGTTGTCTATTCTTATCTGGGAGACGAGTCTAAAGGCTACTGGTTGACACGTGATGTGTTCCTGATAGGCGTTGCCCTTTTACTCACTGCCATTTTTACCTGGGTGATGCTATTCAAACGCAACGAGTTTAAAAAAGACGCACTTATTGGCGCTTCCGGGTATATGATTGTGATTCTCTTTTTAATCGGATTGCATTATTTTCAGGGTTCGCAGTTGTTTTTGTTTGAAACCGAAACCTTAAGAAGCACTTATGGTTTCCTTATCGGAAGTATTTTTGCCGGGGTCATCGGCACCGGGTTTTATCCCATTTTTGGTAACCGTGTTTGGTGCCGGATGGGATGCCCAATGGCGGCAATTCTTGGCTTCCAACAGCGGTTATTTTCAAAATTCAGAATTACAACAAACGGCGGACAATGCATTTCCTGTGGCAACTGCTCTACCTATTGCGAAATGGGTATCGACGTGCGTGCCTATGCCCAAAAAGGAGAGAACATCATTCGCTCCAGCTGCGTGGGTTGTGGAATCTGCGCCGCTGTGTGCCCCAGAGGCGTTTTAAAACTTGAAAACGACAACCTGAAAGGAAGAATCAACCCCAATGAGATCCTCTTAGGAAATGATGTGGATTTGATGACGTTGGTGAATGAGAAAGAATAGTAAAATGGTTAAAACTCTACTTATAGCTTGTCTTCTTTTTGCCTTTGTTGGTTTTCAACAAAAGACCGAATTCATCCCTCAAGGCACGTTCAACTTTGAATTGTATTTTGCCGAATTTGGAGGAAGAATGGAAAACAGTACTTTTATAGTTGAAATTGAGGGCAGTAACATAAAAGTTCTCCAAGATGAAACCACAAACTTTATGGGAGGAGAAGTTATTTTTGAAGGCATTTTAGTTAAACACAAATCCGGTGAATGGATTTTAGCTGAAGACAAGAACGCTAAGGATGCAGTAAGAATTGGTGGTTGCACCGAATTTCCTGTAATTTATTTTGACTGCAATTTGATAGAATGGTGTTAGATTCATTAAATTACAAAACATTTTTCCCCTTAAAAAAATTCACCCAAACCGAACAAACCAACGCCACAACTGTAAGTACCAGCGTAAGTGTATTCACCAAGTTTCCATCAGGCAACCAGCCTGTTAGTCTTTCAATCAAAAAAGCAATATAACTACTCGGCATTCCGGTTTCACCCAGTTTACGCAATAATTGATAATGCCAATCGGTTAAAAAGCAGTAACCAAAGCCATACCAAAAGCCTAAAATACCCCAGGAAAACAAAGTGATGAGCAAACTGTAGAAATGCAGTTTCCTCGTTAAGGGGTGCAACCATCCAAAAAGGTTAAAAACAATCAGCACCGTGTGAAAAACATAGAAAAAAACATTCAAAAAATGCAGCCAAAAAGAGTCCATATCCGTTTCCGTTTTAAACGGAAAAAAGGTACGCATTTTTTAAACACGCACCTTTCAATTCACAACGCCAATGGGGAAGGTATTCCATTGGCGTTGTTCAGCTAATTAACACACAAAACAAATTATGCTTCTTCTATAAGTTTGGGAGCAGTACCATGTCAATCACATGCACAACTCCATTGGTTGTTTGTACATCGGGGATAACCATATTGGCTTCCGCACCACCGTTGCCTGCACCGGTAACAGTAAGCGTTCCGTTCATATAAGCCCCCAATGTCAAGGGGTCACCACCAAGTGGAGTCACCGTTCCTGCATCGAGCTCGCTTGTAAAGCTATCGCCCACCAAAACGTGATTAAGTAATACGGTTGCCACCACTTCCTGTGGTAATTGCCTAATATCTGCCGGCTCGTTGAAATTAAGTCCAAGAGCAGTCCCCAAATCCTTAAACGCCTGATCAGTAGGTGCAAATACCGTAAAATCAGGACTGCCTGCAGAAGCGGTCAAAGCCT
>NZ_CAXBAN010000166.1:0-5682 GCF_963973675.1 uncultured Planktosalinus sp.
TGATAGTAATTTTTTGAAATTTTTGCATACCATTTTCAATGATGTACTGTTGAGCATACTCATCAACTAATTTTGATGCTCCAAATTTTAACATTAAATCATACATATCATTTCATTTTAAAGTTAGAAAAAATATTTCTCATATTTGAAAATTTTCAGGTGTTGTCAACAATGCTACATAACAAGTTTATATTAAAAACACAGTGAAATTTATTGCTGATTTTACACGCACCAGTTTTATTGATTTATATATTTTTTTTTAATACCAGGTTTGATAAATTAATAAGCTCGGTTTCTTCAAAGGTTTTTAGTGTTATACATCTTTCGTCATTAATTTCAGGACATTCTTGAATTATTACTTGCTTTTTAATTTCAAGGTTGTTATCAATCTTGATCACCGGGTCGTTTGTATATATATAATTTGTCGGAACATTATTTTTGACACGATGTATTTCATAATAAAGAATTATTGATTTTTTGTAGATTTCATCGAGAAAGCTTTTTTTATCTAACAACAGTATCCGGAGTTGTCTAATGCGAATGCCTCCAGAATATCCATACTCATCATCGAGAATGAGAACGTCTGTGTTATTGATTTTTTGAATCTGATAATCTGGGGGATATCCCCATTGCCCCCCAAAAACAGAGTCAGTTAACTTCCCATTGCTTACAATTAATTTCCCAGTGCATTGCCTACAACTGGACTCACTACTAACTTGCTTAATGACAATTTTATCTTGTGAATAGCTGTTGCCTATGAAAAGAAATGAAACAGCAAATAAAATTAAATGTTTAATCACTATAACTATTGAGTGTTTAAGGGGTGGTTTATTCGGTATTTTTAAGTTCTTGTTTAATTGTTAGCGTTCTTGTTTAATTGTTAGCGTTCTTGTTTTATTGTTTAAAACATACTCATATTCTGATAGTATTTCATTGTAAGTTTCATTGAATTTTAGCATCAAAGAACCCTCTACCATCATACTTCTGCTGATGGGCGGAAGATTTACCGGCCAAATCAGAGTTTGCTTGAAAAGTTCAAAATTATTTTTCAGCCAGGTTTTTTCATCGTAGTTGTCACTGTTAATACTTGACAACGCTTTTAGAAATAGATTTTCATCAAGCATCTAAAAATAATTTAATTTTGATATATTGACTCTTTGACCTTACTAAGTCTAATTGCTCTTTAAAAAGCCTGCTTTAAAGGGGTTATTAGTTTATTGCCAAGGCATTAAAACATAATATATATGCCATTTTACCCGACTTTAATTCTCCTATTCTCAAAGATATAAAAAAAAGGATTTGGTATATATAAGAAATTACTGAATTGGATAAATAAAATAAAAGTGGTTTAAATTGACTTTTGAATGAAAGAAACTGATGTTGCTCAAAAGAAACGGGAGTGTAGAAAGGTGATTAGTTTTGAGTTATATTAAATCGTAATTTATCCAAAATCATTTCCAATCCTCCATGTACCTCCATCATCATTATCAATTTGTCTATTTAAGTCATCTGCTGCTTTATTCCAATCAACACCACCATTATATTTCCCGCTTGAAGAAAAATGAGCTTCCATGGCATCGTCAAAATTTGCTTTAATATCCAGTTTAATATTCTGAATTAATTCATAATTGAAAATTTCATTTGGAAACTCCATTGCAATTTTATCTATACCAAATCTATTGCAAAAATATTCGTAATTGTACTTTATATTTTCATCATCATCATCCAAAACACAGAGGAAAGATATGATGTCGACTAAACTTTGTGCAATTCTTTTAGCATAAATTTTATTACCGCCTTTTGAAAGTTTTCTTTTCTGAATTTGAAAATCAAATTCAGAATTAAAAAAATCAACTTCATTACCGATGTCATTACCGTTCACAACTTGATATATGTAGAAAGGCATAAGATTTGTTTTTATTTAATAATAAATATCTCTATCATATTAATTTAAATTTTACAATTTAAACTAGTTTATTTAATTCTTCTTTAGCCCACTTAAGATTTTTAAGGGCGATGGGGTATGTATAACCTGGAATTAATTCGATAATTGCAATTGCCTTTTGAAAATATTGAATTGATGACTCCAATAAATACTTATTTCTTTGATTAATGCCTATATGAGTTTGTGCTATACCTATATTGTTATAAGCAATTGCATTATTTGGATAGTGAACTAAAACCTGACGTAACAAAACAATTGCTTCATTATAAGAAGCTTTATCTAAACACTTGAGACCATCATTAAAATAAGTTGATACTATGTTCATTATATTTCTGTGTTAAATTATAACAAATATAAAACAATAAACTTATATATTTCAACAGTTTAGCTGTTTAGTAATTGTAATTAAAGCATAATATAGCATTATTAATTTTACGGGTTAACTTTGACCCGTACAACTATTTAATTTTTGTTTTGTCGTTTTCAGCTTAAACCCAAACTTTGAACATAAAAAACAACATTATTTACTTTATATATTAAGGGGATAATGATATACCTTTTGCGTATTAGGATCTCAGATTAGATATTCTAAATTATGTTTAGACGTTGATATTTAGTATTTCATTGATGTTAGTTGAGTATCGTGGGGATAGTTTTTCCTGTTTCATTTTCCATTGGCGGCCGAGGGACTGGCTGCCGAATTTGATTTTATTGTTTCCGTAGGCTTTGTTGAGTCGGTCAACGATTTGCATAATTGGATCGTGTTTGGGGTTGCTTTCTGTGAAGAGGGAGAGTTGTTTTTGGTTTGTGGGTGACAGGCCCATTACTATTACTCCTGCTTTTTTGTAGTGGTAGCCGGGTTTGTAAATGGCTTTGAGGCCTGCCTGGGCGTATTTGATGAGGTCTATGCTCGAGTTTGTAGGGTAATGAGTGTTGATGACGATGTTGCGGCCGTATTGGGGTAGGTCTTTTCGGAAGCCGTTGGTGTGGAGGAACACCATTATCAGGTTGCAGTGTGAGTCTTGCCGGCGGAGTTTTTCTGCGCAGGAAACGGCGAATGTGGCCACACGTTCATCAATGTCGTTGATACTGGTATACATTTTCTCAAAGGAGCGTGTGGTGGCGATCATCTTTTTGGGGTTTTTGACTTCGAGGGGGAGTGTTGGTTTTCCTTCGAGGTCGTGTTTTAATCTGAGGCCTACCACGGCCATATTTTTACGGACCCAGTTGTCAGGGAGTTGGGTGAATTGCCAGGCGTTGTGGATATTTTTTGCTTTGAGCCTTTTGGCGTGTTGCCGGCCGATGCCCCATACATCTTCGATGGGGAGCCATTTGAGTGCTTTGATTCGTTTTTCTTCGGTATCGATGAGGTGTACACCGTTGGTTTGTTTGTCAAACTTTTTTGCTATTCTATTAGCGACTTTTGCCAGGGCTTTTGAGTGAGCAAAACCGATGCTGATGGGGATGCCGGTGCCTTGGGTGACCCTTATTTTCATTTGGAAACCGATGTCATGAAGGTCAAATTTCTCGAATCCATTGAACTGGAGGAAGGCTTCGTCGATGCTATAGATTTCGATATCGGGTGTGAATTCCCTGAGTAGGTTCATCACGCGGTTGCTCATATCACCATAAAGGGCATAATTGGATGAGAATACGTTGATGTTGTGTTGCTCGAAAGTATTTTTGTATTCAAATGCCGGTGCACCCATTGGAATGCCGAGGGCTTTGGCTTCGTTTGATCGCGCAATCACGCAGCCGTCGTTGTTAGACAGCACCACAACGGGCTTGTTGTTGAGCGCCGGGTTAAAGACCCGCTCGCAGGATGCGTAGAAGTTATTGCAATCGACCAGGGCAAACATTTACAGGTATTTTATTACGTTGATGACTATTCCCCAGATTATGAGTTCGTTTTCATCGGTTACTTTGATGGGTTTGTAGTCGGGGTTTTCGGCTACTAGCCAGACGCAGTCTTTTTCTACTTTGATACGTTTGACTGTGAATTCGCCATCGATGTAGCAAACGGCTATTTTGTTATTTGTTGGATCCAGGCTTTTATCGACAATAAGGATATCCCCATCGCTGATGCCTACATCTTGCATTGAGTTTCCGGAGACTTTTACCAAGAAGGTGGTGTATTGGTTTTTGACCAGGTGTTTGTTGAGGTCGATGTTGAGGTCCAGAAAATCATCTGCCGGGGATGGGAACCCTGCGCTTACTTTACTGAAAACTAATGGGATTTCGACTTCGCTAGTAACCGAGGCGTTGTAAAAAGTGAGTGGGTTTTTATGTTGCAGTTTTCTTAGATTCATACTGCAAAATTAAATGGTATTTTTGGATTATTTCCAAGTTTTGTGGGATTTAACTTTTGGGAGGTTTTATTTATGACTGTGTTTTAACTGACGGGGTTGCTTCTCCTCCTTCGGTGGATCGCAATGACGTTTATTATTTACGGAACCCGGGACTATTTGCTCAGAAATGGGCAATTTATGGTGTTGAGTTGCCTAAACGTGAAAGAGAAAGAGTGCTTTTTTAAAATTTAAGAAATGCTATATTTTCAATTATTTGACTTCTGAGGCTGGCGGCGCTCACGGTCCTCACCCTGCCTACAGTAAACTTTCGGCAGGCAAGGCCCCCAGCCCCCTCTCCTAAAGAGAGAGGGGGAATAATTTTGAATATGCTAATAGAATTTTGCTAGAGTGTGTGCTGCCGGCCGTTGTGGGATTGAGGGTTTTGAATTATTGATTCACTTTTAAAAAAGCACTTTTTCTAAGCGGTGCTAAAGGCTGGTGCAACTACTGGTTTTAAATGTAGAAGTATACCTATTTGATACTTTTTATTATGTAAACGCATTGCACCTGCCTTTTGCACATTTATGGTGATAAAAGGAATTGCCCATTTCTGAAACCGCTGAATTGGGTGGGTGGGCATTTTATGCTGAAACGGAAATGCTTGTTTGAGACGTGATCTGTTTTAATGATGATTTTACATAACTTGACGAGTTTGCTTCGATAAAAATGACGCTGCGCTTATTTTTTCTCGCAATGACCGTTTTATGTTTCACTTTTGGAATTAAAAAGACGAAGCTGCGCGTCGGAAAAGCGGCTATTTTACATAATGGAGTTTTAACTTCAAAAAAAATTACCGCTTAATAATATAGTTGCATTTTTTTTGAATTAAAACTAGCCGTTATGTAAATATAGCTTGGGGTGGTTTTTTGTGGCGGGATTTTTTGCTTATGCGGCTGGGGCAGCTCTTTGTGGCGTTGCGGGATTGCTTCGCTACGCTCGCAATGACCGTTAATCGCAATGACGCAATGTGCTGCTTTGGTTTGGGGGCAAAAATCGTGCCGCAAAAAACCACAGAAGTGGGGCGCGCGGAGGGTTGCAAAAGACAGAGGAAGCCCGGAATGGGATGAATGTTAGGTGTTTTAATGTATTTATGATTTGAGTTTGATTGACGAGGTCCCCGCCTACGCGGGGATGGAATGAGGGCGCTGGGTTTTGCAACCCGGGGAGTTTATAAATTAAAGCATAATTAATTGTTCCGTTATCTGCTCCCCCATTAGCAACGTCGAGTTTTAGATTAAGAGGAGAAAACCTCCAATAAATCCAAAAAAATAGTTGATTGGTTATTTTATTCGATAATTTTGCAAAATGTATTATAGAAGAAAAATTGTATTCGCATTATTAGAGAATTTTGAAGAGGGACTAGAAAGTACACGACTTCAAAAGTTAGTA
>NZ_CAXBAN010000167.1:0-5672 GCF_963973675.1 uncultured Planktosalinus sp.
CGTTGGGGCTGCTCTTACAACAACTGTTTCCCTTGATTTTAGGCGATTTATTACCGGTGGATGTGCAGTTGGCCTGGTCTCCACAGGTAATCCTTTTAGGAATCCTGTTGGGCTTCTTAATGTCCCTGTTGTTTGCACTGTATCCATTGATGAATACCTTGTATGTTTCCCCTTTACAAACCTTAAGGGTACAGGAAACGGTATCTGAAAAGTCACGGTTTGCCGGTGCAATGGTCTTACTTGCTATCTTTGGTTTTATTTTTCTCTTCGCGTTCTGGTTGTTGAGAGACCTGAGCTATGCAGCTGCTTTTGTTGGTGGAATTGTAATCACTTTTTCCATTCTGGCAGGACTGGCACAATTATTTATGAAAGCCATAAAAGCCTTTTTTCCCTCCCAGTGGGGATTCGTACCTCGTCAAAGTCTTTTAAACCTGTTCCGCCCTCAAAACCAAACCCTGATTTTAATTCTGGCAATCGGAGTGGGAAGTTTTTTAATTAGTACACTTTACTTTACCAAAGACCTCTTACTGGCACAAACAGCTGTAGAACAAAACAGTAACAGTCCGAATATGATTTTACTGGATGTACAACAAGACCAACAACAGGAATTGGCAGCACTGATTACTAAGAATCAATTGCCTGTGATTGACAATATGCCCATTGTTACCATGCGTCTGGAAAGCCTGGACGGTAAAACGGTGAACGATATTCGAAAAGATACCACTTCAAGCATAAGAAGATGGATTTTAAATCACGAATTCAGAACCACTTACAGAGACTCCCTGAGCATTTCTGAAAATATACTTGAAGGACAATGGATAGCATCCTATAATGAAACCGGAAGAATACCGGTTTCAATCAGTGATAATTTTGCTGACGATGCCAAGGTTAAACTAGGCGATGTGTTGGTGTTCAATGTCCAGGGAGTTGTAATGGAAACCGAAGTAAGCAGTATCAGGTCGGTGGATTGGAGCCGGGCACAAATGAATTTTTCCCTGGTGTTTCCAAAGGGCGTTCTTGAACAAGCACCGCAGTTCAGGGTGATGTCAACCCAGGTTCCTGACGAACAAACATCGGCGGTTTTGCAACAACAGCTGGTGGCAGCATTCCCCAATGTAACAATCATCGATATCAGACAAGTACTTAAAGTAGTAGAGGGCTTGCTTGATAAAATAAGTTGGCTGATTAATTTTATGGCCTTTTTTAGCATTCTCACAGGAATTATTGTATTACTGGGAGCAGTGAGAACCTCTAAATACAAACGCATTCGGGAAAGTGTACTGCTGCGCACTCTGGGCGCGCGCTCTAAACAAATACTCTGGATCACTGCACTTGAATATATTTACTTAGGCGTGTTGGGAAGCTTGGCAGGTATTTTACTGTCCCTCCTGGGCAGCCAATTATTAGCCTGGTTGGTTTTTGAAACCACTTTTATACCCTCCTGGATTCCATTTTTAGTGCTGTTCCCCTTTTTGGTGCTCTTGGTTTTAGGAATCGGTCTGGGTAATAATATCAGTGTGATTAAAAGCCCCCCTTTGGTCGTATTGAGAAAAGAAGGGGTTTAGTTTTTAAAACATTTTTTTGGTAAATTTTTTAATTGACCCCCGGCAATTTGCCGGGGGTCTTTTTCATGTAGTAAATTACTTACTTCGCAAAAATACATACATAAAATTATTAAAAACGATACATACATACACTTATGTTGACAACTTATAAAAGAACCTTGAACTATTTTAACTATTTATCCTTACATTTAAAGAAGAATTTTAAAACTTTATTAACCAATTTATTGTAATTATGAAAAAAACAATTTGTCTTCTCTTGACATGTATGGTCATGGGATTTTTGCAGTTAAATGCACAAAAACAGAACTCTGACAAGGGGCTTTCTGAAAAAGAAAAGTATTTGAAGTCACTTAATGAACAACAGAACCAAAAGGAAGAGAACCCCTTTCAGTTGGAAACAATGATTCAATCAAAATCATCTGATTATGTAATTACTGCAGAACATGTTAGTAGTTTAACCGGAACAAGACACGTTTATATTCGACAGGCTATTGAGGGGATTGAAATAGCTGGGACAGAATCAAGCGTTCATGTGGGTAAAAATGGTAAAATCATCCAGACTCATAATAATTTTGTCCGGAATGTACAGCAAACTGTAAATAACCGCACTGCTTCACTCTCTGCTGATCAGGCAATCAATGCTGTTGCAAGGCAAATGGGCTATAAGGTTGAAAACTTAGACCTTATTGAAAAGGAAGAAGGAGTTGGTAGAAAAGCCCTCTATAATAAAGCAGGCATTTCAAATGAAAATATCCCGGTAAAATTAATGTATTATTTTAGGGAAAACTATGGGACTTTATTAGTTTGGGAATTATCAGTAAGCGAACTCAATACTTCTGACTGGTGGAACTTCAGGGTTGATGCCTCTACAGGACAAATAATAGACAAATACAATTTTACTCAAAATTGTGATGTTATGGGAGATCATAGCAATCACAATCATGAAGAGGATACTGCAGCAATGGAAGTAAGTTTAAGACCTGCAGAATACCCCCTGAATGTCAATACAGCCTCTACTGCTATGATGTCAGGAACTTACAATGTATACCCAATGCCGATGGAATCACCCTATGATGGAGCTCGACAAGTGTTAGTAAACCCTGAGAATGTAACAGCTTCTCCATTTGGATGGCTTGACACCGATGGGGTTGTAGGGGCAGAATTTACAATCACCAGAGGAAACAATGTTTACGCGTATGAAGATAGAAACGGTGACAATATTCCGGGCTTTTCTCCCGATGGAGGAGCTTCATTAGATTTTGATTTCCCGCTGGATTTAAATGACAACCCCGTTAATAGTGAATCAGCTATTATTTCAAATCTTTTTTACTGGAACAATATCATTCATGATGTAATGTATTTCTACGGCTTTGATGAAGCCAGCGGAAATTTTCAGGAAAACAACTATGGAAACGGAGGCGCTGGAAGTGATTCTGTAAATGCTGAAGCACAAAACGCAGGGAACTGTAATGCTAACTTCGGAACTCCGGCTGATGGCTCAAACCCAAGAATGCAAATGTTTTTGTGTAATAATACAATACCTTCTAGAGATAGTGACCTTGATAACCTGGTAATAGTTCATGAATATGCACACGGAATAACGAACCGTTTGACAGGTGGAGCAGCTAATGTAGGTTGCCTTGGCAATAACGAACAAATGGGAGAAGGCTGGAGTGATTTTTATGGATATATGCTTACCATGAAAGCAGGCGAAACAGGCACCGATTCCAGACCGGTTGGAAATTATTTATTTGGACAACCTGATAACGGACCTGGAATCAGACCCTTCCCATACAATACAGATATGGCAGTAAATCCCCAAACCTATGATGATATTAAAACAGCTATTATTCCTCACGGAGTGGGCTCTGTGTGGGCAACCATGTTATTTGACATGACCTGGGGTCTTATAGACGTATACGGTTTTGATCCTGATTTTTACAACGGTACCGGAGGAAACAACATCGCCATACAACTCGTCACCGAAGCCTTAAAATTACAACCCTGTAGTCCCGGTTTTGTAGATGGGCGTGATGCTATTTTGGCAGCTGATCAACTGCTTTATGGAGGGGCCAACGAATGTGTAATCTGGGGTGCTTTTGCCAAAAGAGGCTTAGGCTTTAGTGCAGATCAGGGTTTATCTTCAAGCAGATTAGACGGTACCGAAGCATTTGACCTTCCTCCGTCCTTGATAAGTTTTGACACTGTTGAAGAAGTGTGCCTGGCAGGTGGTGTGGTTACTGGTCTTTCAGGAGGCCTTCCTGCCGGAGGTGTGTATAGCGGTCCCGGAGTAACTGATGATGGAAACGGAACCACCTATACGTTTGACCCCTCTGTCAATGGAGCGGGAAATGCAACAATTACTTATGAATATACTTGTTCAACCAATCCTATCTCTGAAACTGATACAATTCTGGTAACCAATGAACCACCGGTTATTGTATGTGCAGGAACAATTTTTACACCGGCAACATTTTCAGATTCTCAAACTCCGGCTTTAGCAATACCTGATAATAATCCAACAGGTGTTTCTTCAACCCTATCAATCACTGAAAACTTTTCCATCACAGATCTGAACGTGGATGTAAATGTTTCACATAATTGGGTAGGAGATATCATTGTTACAATTGAGTCGCCCGCAGGAACAACGGCTACAATTATTGACAGACCGGGTTATACAGGTTCAGGTTTTGGTTGTGATGAAAACGATATAATAGCAACACTGGACGACGATGCAACAGATTCTGTCGAAAATGAATGTGAAGCAGCTGTTCCCACTATAAACGGCACATTTATTCCCAATAACCCTTTGTCTGTTTTTAATGGTGAAAATGTAACCGGGGATTGGATAATTACTGTCTCAGACAATGCAAGTGCCGATACAGGTACGTTGAACGAATGGGCTTTGCATTTTTCTTATGACGAAATTTCACAAGTCCCCTTGGATTATTCTCTCGATACCAACGGATTTCTTTCAATCAATGCAGAGGATTTGGTCACCAGTGTAACGGTCTCTTGTGGAGGTTATACTGTAACGGCAGGAAATCCTCCGGCACCAACCGTAGATTTAAGCTGTCTTGATATTGGTGAAAACACTATTGATGTGGTGGTTACTGATGATGGAGGTACTTCAAGTACCTGTTCGGTAATCATAAATGTTATAGACAACATCCCACCGGTAATCAGCTGCACGTCCAATAAGACCGCAGATACCAGTGCCGGGGTCTGTACATATACCCACTTAGGCAATTTATGGGATGCGTCCTATGACGACAACTGTACTGCCACACTCTCTTATGAACTCACAGGCGCCACTACGGGCACAGGCAATACCTTAAACGGGGTGACCTTTAACTTAGGTGTGACCACGGTCACGTGGACCGTCACCGACCCCGGTAACAATACCGATATGTGTTCGTATACCGTTACGGTAGAAGACAACGAAGCGCCTGAGGTAACCTGCATCACAGCGGCCACGGTGGAGACCGATGCCGGTGTGTGCAACTATACCCACAACGGTACTGGCTGGGATGCCACGGCCACCGACAACTGTAGCCTGAGCACCCTGACTTACGTACTTAGCGGAGGCGCTACGGGCACGGGAACCAGCCTTGACGGAGTAACCTTCAATTTAGGGACCACAACAGTGGTCTGGACGGCTACGGATGCGGAAGGGAACAGCGAAAGCTGTACCACGACCATCACGGTAGAAGACACCGAAGCTCCTGTGATCATCTGCATCAGCAGCAAACTCAGGGATACCGATCCGGGCGAATGTACCTATACCCATAGCGGTAGTTTATGGGATTCCCTTGCATCAGACAACTGCAATGTGTCGTCCCTGACTTATGAATTATCAGGCGCGACCACGGGCAACGGCACTACACTGGACGGGCAGACCTTTAACCTGGGCACCACCACAGTGGTGTGGACGGTTATCGACGATGCCGGTAATACCGATGTGTGTACCTATACGGTGACCATCGAGGACAACGAAGCACCGGTGGTGAGCTGTACAGGCAACCAAAGTGTAGATACCGATACCGATGTGTGTACCTATACCCATAGCGGTACGGCCTGGGATGCCACAGCCACTGATAACTGTGG
>NZ_CAXBAN010000168.1:0-5637 GCF_963973675.1 uncultured Planktosalinus sp.
CGGAAAAATCAAGTCTGTATTTGCACCCAAAAGAATACTGTTCAAACTGGATTGTTCACCGGAAGCAATTTGAAACTCATAACCACCTCTAACCGACAAATTAAGAATTTCACCTCCTTTAAAAAGGTTTCTGTTTGTAAGTGTTGCAGACAAGGTAGGGCCGGCAAAATTATTTGATTTGGTAACTGCCTGCAATTCTGCGCGTATGGCTCTTCTTTGCAACGGGCTTAAAAAGATGTTTGCTTCAAGAATGCCAAGACTGTCTGTGGCTAGAGAATCAATTTCGTCATATCTGATATTGACAAATTTATAAGTACCCAGAGAAGTGAGCCTTCTGCTTGTGTTTCGCGAATTATCTGGGTTAAAGTTGTCTCCTTCGTCAAGAAGGATGTATGGTACTAGTTTTTTGGGAAGAAAGAATTCTTCTTTTTGGAAAAAGCTTTTTTCATCCAGGCGTGTACTGTCATTTGCAGTATACTCTTCTCCCGGCGCATGGTTTGGATACACATTTACTTTAGTGATACGGTAAGGAATTACAGACTTTTCAGGTACGTCTTTTTTTAACCGAAGAAAAAGGTCAAAACGTTTGTTTTTATATTGATTGGTATCAGCTTCAAAAATCAGGAAATTTGAATTAAAATTATAATATCCTTTATCTTTGAGGAGTTTGTCAATGCGTTCACGTTCAGATCGAAGTGTAGCCAGGTCAAAGCGTATGTCTTTTGTTATTTCGGTTTCAGACAAGGAAACTTCGATATCAGTATATACGGGCAAAGAATCTTTATCAACAACATAGTTTTCCATTAAATATGGCTGGGGAAGCTTGATAACATAGTTGGCTTTGGCTGTTTTATTTTCTGGGTATTCTTCAACCGCTGAACCCACATTGCTAAAAAAGAACCCTCTGTTTTCAAGTCTGTTAATAATCAGGTCTTGTGTTCTCACTGTGTTAATATCAGATTCATATACAGGCTCCTCTCCTATTCTCTTGTTTAAAAATTTATTTATGAACCCCGGTTTTTCTCGTTGACTTTTATAATAGACCAGAAGTCCCAAACGGGATCCCAGTATTTTTGAATTCGGTTCAGGACGAATGAGGTTTTCTATTTCGGTTTGAACATCGTCTATATCTTCGACCAATGTATCACTAGATATTTCAAGCTCGGCACCTGTATAAAGCAACTCACCTTCAGGAATGAACCGCTTTACATTACAGGCTTGCAGTACCAGTACAATAGCCAGTATCAAAAATGAGTTTTTATATTTAACCTTCATCCTGATCGCTTTTTTGTTCGTTACTTCCTTTCTCTTCATCTTTTTTCGCTGATTCTTCCTGTTCTTCCACTGCTTTGGCAAAGAGTTCGCCGAATTTATCAAACTCCCTTGAGAATATCAGCGCAATCCCGCTAACTATCAATTGTCCGTCAATTACATTTTCAAACTCATTTCTTCTAAAACCTTTTAAGCGGAACCTACCATTTTCGGTGAGTAGATACTCCACACTCACATTCCCAATTACAGGGCTTCTTTCATCTGGGTTCTGATTGCTTCCCTCAACATCCACTTCGCTTCCCACGCTTACAATCATACGATCGTCAAACAAACGTTTTCTGGCTGTGATATCGAGCTGTGTGCGTTGCTGAGAACCTTCTTCACCATAATCCGTATAACTGTCAAGCCCAAAGTCCAACTCAATGCCTGTGCTACCCAGAAGTTGGTCTGAGAATTTATTCATACGCTCAGAAAGCGCCTGGTTAATATTATTTCTGGCGAGTGACATGGCACCTCCCTGACTTCCGTCGCTTCCACCTTCAGGAAAGAAACGGTTTAATACCAAAAGTGAAAACACCTGTTTGTTAAGTTCTTCTTCTTGTTGATTCAGTTGTTGCACCCTACCATACACCTGACCGCCTATGGCCCCTTGTTCATCTTCAGGCATATCCAAATCAAAGGTCAGGACCGGCTGCATAAGTTCGCCGTCAATATTGAGATATACCAAAAAGGGCAACTGTTGCCTGAACCGGTTGTTCATACCCGAATCAAAACTACCTGAGGCAGGAGCCATTAAAGAAGAAGCCGAGGTTTCAACTCGATAAATAGCCCTGATGTCAAGTATTGCATCAACCGGGTCTCCTGCCCAGGTAACGGTACTGCCCTCTGCTATTTCAAAACGCCTTTTTACCAGGTCATATAAATTGATTTCAAAGTGGCCTTTATTAAGTGTGTAACGACCTGAAAGCGTAGTCCTTCCGTTTGAATTGATATTAAAATTAAGGTCTCCTTCCCCGCCAATCTGAAAGTTATCACCCGTCTGTTCGTCAATGATCACATTGAATATGGCATTTTCATTAATTGAAATTAAAGCGCTTATATCAAAACCTGTAACAGCATAAGATTCTTCACGGGTTTGGGTAAGGATATTGTCAGGGTCTTCCCTGTTGACAAAAATCACAACCCCTTCCCTTTCTTCAATTGCCAGTTCAGATTCAGCCATAATGTAAGTAACATTTGTTTCCTCTCCAACGTTTAGTTTTGCATCCAGTTTCGGCAGGTTTAAATTTCCGGTGAGAGTGGCATCCATATCAACGACCGCGGTACCGTAAAATAGTTCATTGTCATCACGGGTTGAATTGAGTAACCTAAAGTTATTGGCTTCAAACTGCAAGTCAAACCCGGGGTTAGTAAAAGTTTGGGTACCTATGCTTCCATCTACTAAAAAATTATTACCGTTTTCATCTTCAATTTGAAAAGAATCAAGGAAAAGTCCCTCATTGTTGATGCGCAGGCTTTCATCTACCAATCTGAAAACGGCATTGAGTTTGGCGATCTTAAAACGGGCATCATTAAATGTTATATTTCCTTCATACTTCGGTTCTGCTGTGGTACCGCTCACTTTAATATCACCTGAAAATGAACCTTCTGCATCAGTCACTTCTCCGTCTGAAAAACCTTCAATTGCACTTATTTTTACTTCGTTTAAAGCCAGATTAAGATTTAGTTTTGCCGCTGTTTCATCGGCTTGAAAATCACCCGTAAGATCCAAATCAACCTCCCCGCCATTTAAATCAAGGTTAAAATCATAAACAGCTGTAGTGCGTTCCTGAGCTTCCAGGCTTAAAGTGCCCATGGGTACATCCATCACATTGAATTCATTGATCTGCATATTTGCAATAAGACCTAAACTACCAAACGGATCTTCCAGTATTAGCTTTCCATCAAGTCTTCCTTTGGCAAGTGTATCTTCGGGGTTCAAATAATCCAAAAAGTCTGATAAGCGAAAATTTTCAAAAATAACGGCAATATGCTCCTTCTCAATTTCGGTTCTTGAACTGCTCAAGGTAAATTTCTGTCCATTGCGCTGTATAATAAAATTGTTGAAGGCAAGCCAATTCTCAGCATAGAGAATTTCGTTATCTTTAGGTATAGCCCACTCTTTTTTATTTATGATGAACTCTGCGGGGTTAATTTTTAAACGAATAGTATCATTATTTCGGGTGACATCAGCATTGAAATGTGCAATCTTTTCCTCATCAAAGTAAGAGTTAAAGTCCAAATTAAGCATCTGGTTTTTTATAGACCCTTTAAGTGATGTTCGTTTAATATCTAGTGGGCCTGCAATAATATTTCTGAAACCAAAGTTTAACTCAAAGTTTTCAGCATCAGATTGAAGGACCAATGCCAAACTGTCCACTTCGTTGCTATTGTAAATAAGGTAAGGCACAAATATATCAGCTGTTAAGTTGCGTTTTGATTCATTAAAATCTAACTGGATATCAATAGTGTCCATTTCCTGAAGGTTGGTCAAAAACACATCCCTGATGATGGGAGCCTGATTGATTTTTGCATCTATTTTAAGTTTTACGGGATTGATAACGGTATCATTTATTGTTTCCGCTACCTGAAAATCATCAGATAAGTATTTGTCAAAGTGACGTTGTAACGCATTTGTAAAATCCACAGGCCCGGCATTGGATCGCAATGTTACTTCCATCATTTTGTTTGTTATGTCAAAAGAGGTCGTATCAGGGTTTACAAAGGCATCCACATTCAGGTTGCCCAGAAGATAGGATTGATTCTCATACACTGCAATGCCGTCCTCAAGTTCTGCTGTAAATCTAAAGGATTCAGTATTGCCTTTAAAGTCGGCTTTTAAAAGAAATGCCCCTCGAATATTTCTTTCTGTAAGTCCCAGTGCCTGAAAATCGGCCCCCTTTAAATCTAGATTGACAGCAAATTTTGGTGAAACAGAATCCAGTTCAACAACCGAATAGAGATTAAGGTCAAGATTTTCGTCTCGGTAATCTGATGTAAGATTTCCTTCCCCGTTTTCAATATCGCCTTTGAGCGATAGGTTTTCAATGGTATAATCTTTTAACTGAAAACTAACTATGGTTGTTTGCAATTCAGCATCAAGATTGTTGATATTTGTTCCCTCCCCTGAAGATTGCAGTGACATATTAAGTTCACCATATTGCTCATTTTTCATGATTTTACCTAGCTGAAGTTTTTTCACTTCTACTTCGGTATCATAGTTTATGGATCCCTTATTTTGAATTTTTCCTGCTAGATCAATCTGCCCGGCAGATGTATGTAAAACAGCTTTTATTTGAAAATCATCCAATGTGCCGTTGAAATTGCTTTTTAGTGAAATGTTATCAGGGACCCTCACTCCAAGTGAGTCTTCATCAACAAAAGCAAGCGCATCTTCCCTAACCGTTTTTGCATTAAATACAGGGAAATCCAATACAAGAGAATCTTCATCCATAGGTTTTAATAAAGTGCCACGGGCATAGATAGCGGTTTTGGTTCCCCAATTAAGATTGAGGTTTGGTATTTCTATTGCTGCCAGGGTACCGTTTGCTTTGAGGTTAGCTGTTATTTTTTTTCTGCTGAGTGTCTGTATATATTCATTGTTTTTTAAGTCAGGCTGAAAGCGGGAAAGTTCGTCAACCGATAGTTCAATTCTGTCAAGTGTTGTATTGATACTTGAAGCATCAAGATTGTTGATTAATTGGTTGACAGAGGCATATTGCAAGTTGATATTTCCTTCTAAAACATTTTGATTTAAGTGAAAGTTAAGTTTGGATATATCCAGGTTTTTTTCGGTAAGTTCACCATCAAAAATAAAATCCTTCAGATGCAGGCCCGAAGCCTCTTTAAAGCGGAAATTATTTAATTGAATGCCTAATGTTTCCTCTTTTAAGTAAAGGTCTTCTGCTACAAAAAAGAACTTTTCTAAAGAGATAGCATTGGGGTTGAAAGTACCTTTTTGAGGTTGCTCTCCATTCACAGAATAATGCAGATTGTTTTCTTCCAGCGCTATCTCATTTAAAGTGACGATCCAGTCAGGCCATTTAAATGGATTAGTATCGGCAGGATTTTGTGAAGGTTCTGTCTCATTTTCTGTGGATGTTATTTCCAAATACACATCAGACTTTTCTAGCGCTATTTTGTTTATTTCAATAATTTTTTTTGCGAGGTCAGCCTTGGGAAGATTAAGGATAAAGTTATCAATTATAACCCGGCCTTTGACTCCATCTGGAATTGCGTTGTAATTAGCTGTAATAGTATTAAAGTGCATCCGATCTACAATAAAATAAGGTTTGGTTGTCACTTCAGCATCTTCAGATTCAGGAA
>NZ_CAXBAN010000169.1:0-5593 GCF_963973675.1 uncultured Planktosalinus sp.
CAGTTTTATAACAAGGAGCACCCGCCTATGTCATCAATCAGGACAATGAAATAGTAGCCAATAGCGGGACCTCTTTTAGCGCTCCCATAACCGCCGGACTCGTAGCTTGTTTGTGGCAGGCACGCCCCGAATATAAAAATTTTGAATTGATGCAACTCCTTAGGGAATCCGCACACCTGTACAACAACCCTACTGATAAAATGGGCTACGGCATTTCCAATTTTCAAACGGCTATGGAAGTACTGCTTCATGTAAACACTTTTGATTCAAACCAATTTCGGGCCTCCCAATCCGGCAGACAACTACATCAATCTCGATTTTCCAGACGCAATCACCGAAACACGGTTAGCTCTTTTTTCCTCTTCAGGAAACTTGCTTTTTGAAACTACACTTACAAAAAATAAAAACAGGATCCCGGTAGCATATCTTTCTGCAGGACTCTATGTTATAAAACTGCAATCAGCATCACAGATTCAGACACTTAAAGTATTAAAAAAATAATGACACAAAATAGAATTACTGAACTCTTTAAGACTCAATACCCCATAGTTCAGGGAGGCATGATTTGGAATAGTGGCTGGCGCTTAGCTTCTGCAGTGAGCAATGCCGGGGGTCTCGGACTCATCGGAGCCGGTTCGATGTATCCCGAAGTGCTCAGGGAACATATCCAAAAATGTAAGCAAGCTACCAACAAACCGTTTGGAGTCAATGTTCCAATGCTCTATCCTGATTTAGAACTGATCATGAAAATTATTGTGGAAGAAGAGGTATCCATTGTGTTTACTTCAGCCGGAAACCCAAAAACCTATACTTCTTTTCTAAAAGAAAACGGCATAACCGTGGTGCACGTGGTGAGCAGTGTAAAATTTGCACTGAAAGCACAGGAGGCCGGTGTCCATGCTGTGGTTGCCGAAGGATTTGAAGCCGGAGGACACAATGGAAGGGAAGAAACCACTACACTCACACTCATTCCTATGGTAAAAGAACAACTGCAAATACCCCTCATCGCTGCCGGTGGAATCGCAACAGGAAGAGCCATGCTGGCAGCAATGGTATTGGGAGCAGACGGCGTTCAGGTGGGAAGCCGCTTTGCTGCCAGTGAAGAATCATCAGCCCACAAAGCGTTTAAAGATGCTATTGTACAAGCCAAAGAAGGTGACACTATGTTGACACTCAAAGAACTGGCTCCGGTGCGGCTTATTAAAAATAAGTTTTATGAGGACATCCAAACCCTGTATACTCAAAATCCGGGAATTGAACAACTCAAGGAACTACTGGGAAGAGCCAGAGCCAAAAAAGGCATGTTTGAAGGCAACCTGGAAGAGGGGGAGTTGGAAATCGGACAAATATCCGGCTTAATCCAAGACATCAAACCCGCCGGCGATATTGTCAGAGAAATGATGGCAGAATTTGAAGCTGCTAAAAAAGAAGTCAATAAATTGTAAATAAACCAACCCTTCAAAGGTTTAGAACCCTTGAAGGGTTGAAAAACGATAAATTTAAATGAGAAAATTAGTAGTCTTAACCCTCTTCTTTTTTCCCTTACTTACTTGGTCACAAATCATCAATGTAGAATCCCTTCGGAAGGTAACAGACACTTCGGGGTGGAGTGGTAATACCAGCCTTACTTTTTCGTTGACCAAAAATACCAAGACACTCATTCGGTTAAAGAACAACATTCACGTTCAGTACAAAATGAATAAACACCTGGCACTTTTTGTCAATAACCTGGGGTTTGAACGTTCAGGAGGCGAGAGTTTCCTCAATCAGGGCTCTCAACATTTGCGGTACAACTATAAAATCAAAGATGCTTTTGTGTGGGAAGCTTTTGTGCAATCGCAATACAACTCTATTGCAAAAATTCAATTGAGGGGATTGGCAGGTACAGGGCCAAGGTTTAAACTCATTGGGCTCGATAAATACAGATTGTATCTGGGAACCCTGGTAATGTATGAACATGAAGAACTCAATGAAGAGCCGCTTAACATTAACCGGGACTGGAGAGCGAGCACTTACTTGTCAATGAGTTTGTACCCCACAGACAATATATCATTTGTGAGTACAACCTATTACCAGCCGGTGCTCAAAGAGATGGGAGATTTCAGAATCGCTACAGAAAATTCTTTTGTTTTTGGAATCGTTGAAAAGCTTTCGCTGAAAGTTTCTTACACCCTCACCTTCGACAAGACCCCGGCTACCAATGTGCCCAATACCTTTTATGAGCTTTCTACCGGACTGCTGTACGCGTTTGATTGAACCCTTCAAGGGTTTATCGAAATAGTTAATTAAAATGCAAGACAACAAGCCATTCTGGAACCTGATAGAACCTATCACATTTACAATCGGGCCAAAGGAAAAGATCAGTCAGACCTTCAAAGTTTTAAAAACCTTGAAGGTCTGATTCACGCTAACATAGCAATTTTCTCAATACTTATCGCAAGAGGAGTAATCTCTGATAAAAACCCTTCAAGGGTTCTGAACCCTTGAAGGATTGGTTTCGCGTTAAAATGAAACCAATACCTGATTCTTCAACGCTTCAACAATGACCCCCTCACTGTTTCAGACCATGAACTATACAATATTGCAATAGTTCCCAATCCGTCAAAAAGTGTTTTTTACATCCAAAGCAACACCACACTCACTAATACGGCCTATGAAGTCTTTGACAGCCTGGGTAAAAAAGTCAGTTCAGGCCACTTCAATCAAAACCCTCCTTCAATTGATTTGAGCCATGTAAATTCTGGGGTTTATTTCTTAAAAATAGGATATAGATCACAGACGATTAAACTTTTAAAAAGATAACAGGAATTGGTGTTTTTTTTATTGCCTGCCAAAATTTTTAAACTAGAAAAACATTGCTTCACTAAGTAGCTTTTATTACTTTTGCACCTTAATTATTAAAGACAAAGCCTTCACTATGAATCTACACGAGTATCAAGGAAAACAGATATTAAACAGCTTTGGCGTTGAAATTCAACGCGGTTATGTGGCACAAACCCCACAGGAAGCAGTAGAAATAGCAAAAAAATTAACCGATGAAACCGGTACAAGCTGGTATGTCATCAAAGCACAGGTACACGCCGGTGGCCGTGGAAAAGGGGGCGGTGTCAAATTGGCCAAAGGAATTGAACATGTAGAAGATATTGCCAATCAAATCATCGGTATGGATTTGGTAACCCCACAAACATCAGCAGAAGGAAAACGCGTTCACCAGGTGCTGATAGCAGAAGATGTTTACTATCCGGGTGATAGTGAACCCAGTGAAATTTATATGAGCGTACTGCTCAACCGCGCCACCGGAAAAAATATGATTATGTATTCTACAGAAGGTGGGATGGATATCGAAACTGTAGCTGAACAAACCCCCCACTTAATCTTCAATGAAGAAATTGACCCCTCGGTAGGGATACTGCCATTTCAGGCACGTCGTGTGGCATTTAACTTAGGTCTTGAAGGCAAAGCCTTTAAAGAAATGACCAAATTTGTAACAGCACTCTATACCGCCTATGAAAAATCTGATTCGTCCTTGTTTGAAATCAATCCGGTGCTAAAAACCAGCGACGACAGAATCATAGCAGTTGATGCTAAAGTAACCCTTGATGACAACGCGCTTTACCGTCACAAAGACTACGCAGAAATGCGTGACCTGCGTGAAGAAAACCCTGTAGAAGTGGAAGCAGGGGCCAAAGGCCTTAATTATGTTGATCTGGACGGAAACGTGGGATGTATGGTCAACGGTGCCGGACTCGCAATGGCAACGATGGACCTCATCAAACAAGCGGGTGGTGAACCGGCCAACTTCCTTGATGTGGGAGGAACAGCAAATGCAGAGCGTGTCGAAGCGGCCTTCAAGCTTATTTTAAAAGACCCCAAAGTAAAAGCCATTCTGGTCAATATCTTTGGAGGGATTGTACGCTGTGACCGCGTTGCACAGGGAATCATTGATGCATACAAAAACATCGGAGAAATTAAAGTACCAATTATTGTTAGACTGCAGGGAACTAACGCAGACATCGCTAAAGAGTTGATCGATCAAAGCGGACTCAATGTGCATTCTGTCATACAGTTCCAGGAAGCAGCCGATAAAGTTCAGGAAGTGCTCTCCTAAATAAACACCAACAAGTACAAGATCATTGAATCCCGAACATTCCTCTGTTCGGGATTTTTTATGATTTAGAGTTGCCATTTTGGCACCTTATTAACACAAAATCAAGACATTGTGTCTTATCTTTACAATTGGAACTCAATTTGCATAGTGATGGTAAAAACAATTCGTTTAACCATTAAAAAATAAATGTTATGAGTTTAATTAAAAGAAATCAGGACAATTGGCTGCCTTCAGTTTTTGAAGATTTATTCAACGACAGCCGTTTGGCAGATGTATCTCAGTTTGGAGGTACCTTGCCTGCAGTGAACATTAAGGAAACTGCCGATAACTTTCAGGTAGAAGTTGCAGTGCCCGGTAAAGAGAAAGAAGATTTTAACATCGAGTTGGATGAGAATGTACTGACCATCTCTTCTGAGGAAAAATCTGAAAGAGAGGAAACTTCTGAAGATGGAAAATACACCCGCAAGGAGTTTAATTACAAGGCTTTTAAAAGAGCGTTCAATCTTCCTGAAACAGTAGAGCAAGATAAAATTAAGGCTACTTACAACAATGGCGTTCTCAATATTGAGGTACCAAAACGCGAAGAAAGTAAGCAAAAGCCTAAGAGAATGATTGCAGTTTCATAGTTTTTCGCCATCCGGCGAAAACAATAATTTGGTTGGTTAGTTAGTTAGACTGCTCCCTTAGCAATCGGGGGGCAGTCTTTTTTTATGAACCCCTGCCGGAGCGGTTTCTTCGTTTTGGCTTGCTTTTTACTGTTGGGACATTCTCCGCCGCCGCAGTTTTGCGCGACTCCATTACCATTTTTTTGATGGTGTCCAGTTCCGCTTTTGTCAAATCACGCCATTGACCCACCGGTAGATTGTCCAAATCTACATTCATAATCCTAATCCGCTTCAGCGCTGTAACTTCATACCCCAAATAGTCACACATCCGACGGATTTGCCGGTTCAATCCCTGTACAAGAACAATCCTGAACACAAACCTGCTGATGCGCTCCACGGTACATTTTTTGGTAACAGTATCCAAAATGGGAATTCCATGACCCATACGTTTCACAAATTCCTCGGTGACAGGCCGGTCAACAGTAACGATGTATTCCTTTTCATGCTGATTCCCTGCACGTAATATTTTATTGACAATATCGCCGTCATTGGTCAAAAAAATCAAACCCTCAGAAGGTTTGTCGAGACGTCCAACAGGAAAAATACGTTCCGGATGATTCACAAAATCAACAATATTTCCTGCTACACGACGGTCAGTTGTACAGGTGATGCCCACCGGCTTGTTTAAGGCTATGAACACCTCCTTGTCAGTTCCTTTGATGGGGGTGCCCTTGACGGTAATGGTGTCATCGGGCATCACACGATCACCCAAAGAGGCAATCTCACCATTGACGGACACGTGACCCTGTTCAATCAGGCTGTCGGCCTGCCGGCGGGAACAATACCCGCTCTCACTCATGGCTTTGTTTAATCGAATCGA
>NZ_CAXBAN010000170.1:0-5591 GCF_963973675.1 uncultured Planktosalinus sp.
TTTAAGCCAGGTTTCTGTATAGCCTCTGTGCTGTTCTGTTCGGGAAGTGAAAAAGCAAATATAATGGCCTTCTTCATACCATTTATTAAGCGTTTTCAGAGCGTCTGGATATACAGCTGCAGTGAGCATCCTTTCAGGTTCTTCATTGGGTATATCATCACAAATGGTTCCGTCGATATCTATCAGATAATTTTTTATATCATCTGGCAGTAAGGGGCTTATATTTGATCCTCCTTTGGTTGCTGCTTTTAATTTTTTCTCAATTTCATTTTTTTTCATCGCAACTAGTTTTCACTTTTCCAGTTTAATCTATCCATTTGATTGTAGGGCCAGGGTGCTCCGTTGTTTTCAATATTCGTCATTGATATATTTAATTCGTTTGGTGCCGCTGATTGTTCCATCACAAGATATTGCCGCATTTCCATAATAATTGACAATGGGTCAATACTCACAGGACAAGCTTCAACGCAGGCATTACATGTAGTACATGCCCATAATTCTTCACGGGTTATATAGTCATCCAGAAGTTGTTTTCCGTCTTCTTTAAAGGTTCCGTTTTTGTCTATGTTTTTCCCCACCTCTTCCAGGCGGTCACGGGTATCCATCATTATTTTTCTGGGTGAAAGTTTTTTTCCGGTTTGATTTGCCGGACATTCACTTGTACATCTTCCACATTCGGTACAGGTATAGGCACTAAGCAATTGTACCCAGTTCAAGTCAGTAACATCACTGGCCCCAAATTTTTCAGGTGGTATATTCTCTTCATTTTCAGGCGGTGCTGCAAAAGGATCTGCATTGGGGTCCATCATCAATTTCACCTCATTTGTAACAGTTTTGTTATTTGGAAACTTTCCGTTAGGGGTGACTTTTCCAAAGTAGGTATTTGGAAATGCCAACAAAATATGAAGATGTTTTGAATAGTATAGATAATTTAAGAAGAATAGAATTCCCAGAATATGCAGCCACCAAGCTGAACGTTCTATAAGGATTATTGAACCTGTATCCATTCCGTCAAAAATTGGTGCTATTAACTGGCTGATTGGAAAAGACCCTGCTTGGGTATATGTGGCTATTTCTGCTTGTTGTAAATGGTAATCAGCTGCGTTCATAGTTAAAAACAAAACCATCAGTACTAACTCAATGTAAAGAATTATATTGGCGTCATTTTTTGGCCACCCCTTCATTTCAGGGTTTAAAAAACGCTTTATCTTTTGAACATTCCGACGGAACCAAAAAATAAGAACACTTACAACAACAAGCAAAGCAAGTATTTCAAAGGAAGCTATTAAAAAATCATAGAATCCTCCTAAAACTGAAAGGGATCTGTGTGTTCCGAACAAGCCATCAATAATAATTTCAAGCACTTCAATATTAATTATTATAAAACCAACATAAACTATGACGTGCAAAAAGCCTGCAATGGGGCGCTTTACCATTTTTGATTGTCCTAACGCAATCATCATCATATTTTGAAGTCGTTCTTTCTTGTGGTCTGAAACATCAACGTCTTTTCCAAGCGCAATATTCCTTCTTAGTTTACCCACATTTTGAATAAAAAAACCAACTCCAATAAAAAGAGCTGTTAAGAAAATAATATTTGGAATATAGTTCATTTAGCTTGCTTTTTAAATATTTACTGATCCCTGCTTTCGGGTTCCTGATACTCACCGGGCTTTTTACCAAACACTGATATATTGATGTATCTTTTTGGGTTGAGTTTTATGTCCTGCAACAATTCTTCAAGCTGGCGGGTAGCATACTCAATGTTTTCATAAACAGTTTCGTCGTTTAAGAGTTTGCCAAGCGTGCCTTCTCCATTGGAAAGATTTTCTGAAAGGGCTTTGAAATTGCCAATGGTGGTTTCCAGTTCTCCAACCAATTGGTTTAAGTTTAATTGTGCCAATGAGTCTGACAGTGTAGCAAAATTTTGAGCTGTGACATCGAGGTTGTCAAATGTTCTGTTAAGTTTTTCTTCGTTTCCGGCAAGGATATTTTGAAGAGACTCAGCGGAAACAGCAAAAGAAGAGGTTATTTTGTTTAAGTCATCAATGGATTTTTTTAAGTTTTCACGAGATTTAACATCCAGAACATCGTTGATTGATACCATTAAGCTATCAACTCCTTCTACGGCACTTTCAATTTTCATTTGTAAGGGTGATAACCTGTTATTTACAAGTTCCATAATTCCTTCATCAATCTCACTTTTTAAAGTATCTCCACTTTGCGCCATATTAGTAGATTCAAAGTCAGGTACAATAGCAAGTGACTTACCACCTATGATTCCGCCACCATAAATTTGGGCAATGCTACTTTTAGAGAATTCAAATTTGTTTTCAACGTTAAACTGTACTATCAAATTTCCTGTTTCTTTATCAATCGTGATTTCCTGAACTCTTCCAACTCTCAAACCATTTATCATTACTCCTGAAGATTGACTCAGGCCTTCCACATTGTCATAAACAGCATAAAAGACACGTTCATTTTGAAGTAGACTACTTCCTTTTAAGTAATTGTAGCCTAAAATAAAAGTAGTGATTGCAAATACAGCAAGTAATCCGGTTTTAAGTTCTTTAGTGAGTTTCACGCAGGTTTTTTATTTAGTTAACAAATTTAGAAATAATATTAAACACAAGTGGTAAATAAAGATTAATTTATAATTTCAGAAAGTTTTGTCTTTTTACCATTCTTAAAAGCAACAATAAAAGCAGATTCATAACCTTTATTTTGTGCTTCATTTTGAAGCGCTTTAATCAGGTTAAAGTCTGATGTTGAACCGTAATAGTATTTAAACAAACCAGCTTCTTTTTCTCTTGTTATCATTGTTAGTCCTTTAAAATTATAGGGCTTAACGTCAATTTTTTTAGAACTGGCAGCTATTTGAACTTTAAACAATACATTTTCATAAATATCTACTTCAGGAACTGATTTTGTTGATGGTCGTTCTATTGAAGATTTATTTTCTGTATAAAGATACTTGATTGAGTTGTAATAATCAACGACTGCTTTAGATATGGCATTCGCCATTTCATCCTGACCTTTTTTAGAGTTTAAATAAGCGCCTTCATTTTTATTGGTCAGAAAACCAGTTTCAATCAAAACACTGGGCATATAGGTATTGTGCAATACCCAAAATGGCCCTTGTTTTACACTTCTGTTATTTCTTTTAAGTTGTTTGGTAAAGTTATCCTGAACTAAACTGGCAATTGATATACTTTGTTCAAGGTATTCTTCCTGCATTATGATTAAACCAATCAGCGATTCAGGTGCGTTGGGATCAAAGCCACCATAGGTTTCTTCATAATTATCTTCTAAATAAATTACCTGATTTTCTTTTTTGGCTATTTCAAGATTTTGAGCATTTTTATTTAATCCTAGAATGAAGGTTTCTGTTCCGTGAGCATTTGAGTTGTGTGCATTACAATGTATAGAAACAAACAAGTCGGCGTCAGCTTTGTTTGCGATGGCCGCCCGTTCATGAAGTTCCAGAAAAACATCCGTTTTTCGGGTATAAATTACTTTTATGTCTTTATTTTTTTCAAGTTCTTTTCCAACTTTTAAGACTATGTTTAGTGCTATTTCCTTTTCATAATAACCATTGCCCCTGTTACCCGGGTCTTTTCCACCATGACCGGCATCAAGCACTACCGTAAATGGTTTATTTTGAGCTGATAAATTTGATGGAATCAACCAAGTAGCAACCGTAATAAAGCATACTAAAAAAACAATCGATTTCGTTCTCATAAAAAATCAAACGTGATTTAACTTGTTTATATTTTAAATTTTGGGTTGAGGTAAAAAGATACCCAAAAAATATGTTTAATTTTGACACTTCAATAATTAAGCCATAGCTTTACAAAAATAGGATTATTACCATTGCAAACAAATAAACTTCATCTAGTTTTATTGCTTTTTTGTGTACTTTTGAGTGGATATCTTACTCAAGCACAAGAAATTGGTAACTCTCCTTCAGACTCCATCCCGGCAGTGGAAAATAATGTGGAAATTTTACCCTCCGATTTACCTGAAATTCCAACTGAAAAAGTCAATGACACCATTCAAAAAGACAGCATTCAAAAACAAAATGAATTACTTACAGACATAGTAGATTATTTTGGTGAAGATTATGTATTTATGAACGGGAAGGAAAGCAAAATATACATGTTCAATAAAGCATTTATCAAATATGATGATATGCAGATTGATGCCGGCTATATCATTTTTGATTACGATAAAAAAGAAGTTTATGCTAAGGGAATAATTGACTCAACCGGCTCTTATTCCCAACTTCCGGTTTTTGTGCAAGGAACCAACAAAGTAGAGCCAGATTCTATACGGTTTAACTATGACACTCAAAAAGCACTTATTTATAATTCCAGAACAGAACAGGGTGAATTTAAGGTAAAAGCCGAAGTATCAAAACGTGAAAATGATTCGGTTGTGTTTTTAAACAATGTAAAGTTTACAACGGCAAAAGATATTGACAATCCTGAATATTACTTTTATGCACGAAAAGTAAAATTTGTCCCAAAAAAGAAAATTGTTACCGGTCTAACCAATATGTACATCGCCGATGTGCCTACACCATTGGGGTTACCCTTTGGTTTTTTTCCACTTGAAGAAGACCGTGCATCCGGTTTTATTATACCAACAATTGGAGAAAACAATAACCGCGGTTTTTTCTTTCAAAACGGAGGATATTATTTTGCAATCAATGATTACGTAGATCTTTTAACGCTAGGTGATTATTATACCAACGGAAGTTATGGTATGCGTGTAGAGTCAAACTATGCCTTGCGATATCGCTTCCGTGGAAATGTCAACTTTAGATATGAAAAGCTTCTAAATAGCGAACGTGGATTTCCTGATTTTTCTGAAGCCTCAGTCTATAACATTCGATGGACACACAGCCAGGACGCCAAAGCAAATCCCAGTTCACGTTTTTCGGCTTCAGTAAACTTAGGCAGTAGCAGATATTATCAACAATCAATCAATCAATTAAATACAGCTAATTTTTTAAACAACACATTGAGCTCTTCTGTCTCTTATTCCAAAACTTTTGAAGGTGAACCCCAAGTCAACTTAAATATTGCTGCCACACACTCTCAAAACACCAATACACAAGAAATAAATTTATCTTTACCCAATGTCACAGCCAGTGTGTCACGCATATTTCCATTTGCACCAAAAAATGGAATAAAAAAGGGGATTTTTGAAAACATCAATTTTCAATATGATGTTACTGCTGAAAACAGAATGAATACAACAGACTCTCTTTTTTTTAAGAAAGAAATGTTTGATAAGGCACTATTGGGTGCCCGCCATTCGATTCCTTTAAGTACAAATTTTAAACTATTTAAGTATTTAAGTGCTAGTGCTGGTACGAGTTACCAAGAAACCTGGGTAATGAAAACAACTCGAAAATCTTTTGACCCTGAACTGAATGAAATTGTCAATGATACCATTAACAGTTTTGACAGTTACAGGACTTATAATTTTAATGCAAGTCTTGGAACCACAGTTTACGGTATGTTTAATTTTGGAGAAAATAAAAAAATTCAGGCAATTAGGCACGTTATGAGGCCCTCTGTGGG
>NZ_CAXBAN010000171.1:0-5578 GCF_963973675.1 uncultured Planktosalinus sp.
ACACTGCCCACTTCTTCTTCACCTTCTATCATAAACTTGACATTGCAGGGCAGTTGGTTGGTTTGGGTCATATATTCCATCGCTTTCACGTGCATATACATTTGACCTTTATCATCACAGCTTCCGCGGGCAAAAATGGCACCTTCAGGATGGATGTCGGTTTTTTTGATGACCGGGTCAAATGGTGGGCTGTTCCATAAATCCAGCGGATCGGGTGGCTGCACGTCATAGTGACCGTAGACTAATACAGTTGGCAAGTTTTTGTCTATAATTTTCTCGCCATACACAATGGGATAGCCGGGGGTTTCGCATATTTCAAAGGTATCGCAGCCAGCTTTTTCAAGACTGGTTTTGACGGCTTCAGCAGTGGCAATCACGTCTTTTTTGTAGGCTGAATCAGCACTGATGGAAGGAATTTTTAATAAATCAATGAGTTCGGCAAGAAAACGGTCTTTGTTTTCTTCAATGTAATTTTTTGCGCTCTTCATAGTAAGTTTTTAATGAAACGTAAAACTACGAAAATCTGTTATTTTTATAAAGGAAGTTGTTTTTTTATTACAATCTTTGTTTATCTTTGCACCCAAATTAAATAAAAATCCAAATGCGGGCGTGGTGGAATTGGTAGACACGCTAGACTTAGGATCTAGTGCCGCAAGGTGTGAGAGTTCGAGTCTCTCCGCCCGCACAGAAACAAAGCTCTTCAGAAATGAGGGGCTTTTTGTATTTATGAAATATACTTTTTCTATTAAATTTTAGTTATTTCAATTAAAATAGGCACTTTATTCTTCCTTAACTTTAGTACTTTTACATCTGAAAACAGTTAAAACGATGAGCACTTCTTTTGAAAAATACCAAAAACGCAGGTTGATTTCCTCTTATTTTTCTGTAGTAATTAGTATTTCATTGGTATTATTTCTTTTAGGATTATTGGGTCTTTTAGTTTTGAACACCAAAAAAGTGGCTGATCATTTTAAGGAACAAATTGCCTTAAGCATTTATTTGAAAGAAACCGCAAAGGAAGTAGAGATTAATCAGTTACAGAAAAGCCTTTCATTGGCTGATTATACAAAAAGTGCTGTGTATGTTCCTAAGGAAGAAGCAGCTGAAAAATTAAGTGTTGAAATAGGTGAAGATTTTATTGATTATTTAGGCGACAATCCGTTGCAAAATTCCATTGATGTTTTTTTAAATGCAGAATTTGTAACACCCGAATTAATGGAAGAAATCACCAATGAAATTTTGTCTAAAGGTTTTGTTGATGAAGTGATTTATGATAAGCCTTTAATTGCTTTGCTGAATGATAATGTTAAAAAAATAAGCCTTTGGGTGTTGATTATAAGTGGGGTTTTTACTTTTATAGCGGTATTGTTGATCAACAGCTCTATTAGGTTATCAGTTTATTCAAAACGCTTTACGATAAAAACGATGCAAATGGTAGGAGCCACGAAGGGCTTCATTAGAAAACCATTTATCTGGAAGAGTGTTAAGCTGGGGGTAGTGGGAATATTTGTTGCTTGGATAGGATTGGCAATAGTAATATTTTATCTGAATAAAACATTTCCTGAACTTTTATTAATTGAGCAACCCCTCATTTTAGGAGCATTATTCTTGTCAATTTTCATTTTAGGAGTTTTCATTTCATGGTTAAGCACTTTTTTTGCTACACAACGGTTTTTGAATTTAAGAACAGATGAATTATACTATTAGACGACAGATTTGAGATATTAGATAAAACTATACTTATGGGAGAGCAAAAAAGAAAGCTTGAAAACAAAGAAGAATTCATTTTTCAGAAGGAAAACTATAAATGGATGTTTATTGGCCTTGGGTTTATTGCTTTGGGCTTTATCCTGATGGTGGGCGGTGGTAGTGATGACCCCAATGTGTTCAATCCTGAGATTTATAACTGGAGGCGCATCAGACTGGCACCTGCGTTGATTTTGATTGGGTTTGCCATTGAAGTCTATGCCATACTATTGAATCCAAATAAAAAATAGCTAGATGACCTATCTTGACGCATTGATCCTTGGAGCCGTCCAGGGGTTGACGGAGTTTTTACCGGTGTCTTCCAGCGGTCATCTTGAAATTGGGAAAGCCATCTTAGGCGACCAGAGTATTCCGCAGGAGAGCTTGTTGTTTACAGTGGTTGTGCATTTTGCAACCGCATTGAGCACAGTAATAGTGTTTAGAAAAGATATCATTGAAATTATTCAGGGGCTTTTTCAATTCAAATGGAACGAGGAGTTCAAATATTCATTTAAAATACTTCTTTCAATGGTTCCCGCTGCTTTAATCGGATTGGTTTTTAGTGACGAACTCGAAGCGTTTTTTAGCGGTGATATCCTCCTAGTAGGTTTTATGTTAATTGTGACGGCTTTGTTGCTTTGGCTTGCAGACAGGGCTAAAGACACAACTAAACCGGTGTCATTTAAAAATTCATTTGTGATTGGTGTGGCACAGGCAATCGCAATACTGCCCGGTATTTCACGCAGCGGTGCTACAATTGCCACCTCGGTACTGTTGGGGATTGACCGGGCACGAGCAGCCCGGTTTTCGTTCTTGATGGTAGTTCCTTTGATATTAGGAAAAATGGCCAAAGACATTTTAAGCGGTGATATTTCAACTGAAACAGCCAATCTGGGCATTCTAATTGCTGGTTTTTTATCTGCCTTTGTGTTTGGTATCCTTGCCTGTACCTGGATGATATTCATCGTCAAAAAAAGCAAGCTGTCTTACTTTGCGGTATATTGCTTTATCGTTGGGGTGGTTTCTATTGTGGTTGGGTACTATAATTAACAATATGAAATATACCGAAGAATCTTTCCAAGAAGGCCAAATCCTCCTAATCGACAAACCCCTGAACTGGACATCCTTTCAGGTGGTCAATAAAGTGCGGTGGTTGATTAAAAAACAGTTCAAACTAAAAAAAATAAAAGTGGGTCATGCCGGTACATTAGACCCATTGGCATCGGGGCTTTTAATCATTTGTACTGGGAAGTTTACCAAGCAAATAGACACCTATCAGGGCCAGGAAAAAGAATATACAGGCACCTTTACCCTGGGAGCCACCACGCCAAGCTTTGATCTGGAAACCGAACTCAACGAGCGATTTGATATTTCCAATATTTCCGAAGAAAAGATACAAGCTGCTACAGAACAATTCCTTGGTGAAATCAAACAGCAACCGCCAGTATTTTCAGCATTAAAAAAAGATGGCAAACGATTGTATGAATTCGCCCGAAGCGGTGAAGAGGTAGAAGTCGCTTTCAGGACCGTTCATATTTCAGTATTTGAGATTACTCGCATAGATCTGCCGGAAGTAGATTTCAGAGTGCAATGCAGTAAAGGGACATACATTCGTTCGTTGGCGCATGATTTTGGAAGAGCACTGGATAACGGCGCACATCTTTCAGTCTTGCGACGAACGAGAATTGGTTCATTTTCTGTAAATGAAGCAATAGATGTTGAAGGGTTTGAAAACTTGTTGAAGCGTTCAAACCCTTCAGCTTAAAGCAATACTATTCAATTTTGTTTAGCATTGTGATTTGATCAACAATAATTCCTGTTCCTTTATCATTGTTGTACCATTTTTGTAGGTCAATTTTAAATTCGGGGGTTAAATTGCCATTAATGCTTTTGAAGTCGACCACCATTTTTGTGGCTTCAGAAGGTCTTGGTCCCCAGGTATAAAGTACTTCATTTTTTTCGTTCAGGGCAATTAATTTAGGGATGGACCTAGCTCCATCAGTTAAAAAAGCATCTATTAAGGCTTGGTTTTCATCCCGATATACCAGTTTAAGATCAATATTCTTAGTTGACTCAGCAATTTTATTCAATACCGGAATGACTTGTGCTGCATCACCACACCAGGCCTCTGTTATTACCAACCAGGTGATTTTTTTGTCAAGTTTATTTATTTTTTGTTTATGGGCATTGTCTAATTCAATGCTCTTGTCGAGTCGTTTCATGCGCTTGTAGTTCAGCGCGGTATAGTCAATCAATATTTCAGATTGATCGGGTCCTGAAGTTGCTTCTTCTTTCGAAAAAAAGTTCATTTGCTTAAGATAAGCTTCGTAAGGCATTGCTGTAGCTAATGCCTTTTCAATAATTTTTTCACTCAGTGAAGTGAAAGCGATTACAATTGATTTCATAGGTTAAGAATTTAGGTTATTTGGGTCGCAAGAACATAGGAAAACTTTCACAATAAAAAATCTTCCTGTATATTCGTTTGCATTTTCAAATATAATGGAAACAAAATCAATAGTATATGACTAAAATCATAAATCGATGCCCTTGGTGTGGAACTGACCCTCTTTATGTAGAATATCATGATAAAGAGTGGGGTGTGCCGGTTTATGATGATGCTACTCTTTTTGAGTTTTTGATACTAGAGAGTTTTCAGGCGGGTTTGAGCTGGATTACCATTTTGCGTAAACGCGAAAACTTCCGCAAGGCGTTTGATGATTTTGATTATAAAAAAATCGCATTGTATCCCGATAGTAAAATTCAGGAGTTGTTACAAAATGAAGGTATTATTCGCAATAAGTTGAAAGTAAGAGCAGCCGTGACCAATGCACAAGCATTTATGGAAGTACAAAAGGAATTTGGCAGTTTTAGTGAATATATATGGGGGTTTGTGGATGGAAAACCAATAAAAAATAACCTAAAATCTTTACAGGACGCACCTGCAACCACAGCTTTGTCAGACACAATATCAAAAGACTTAAAGAAAAGAGGGTTTAAATTTATGGGAAGTACTGTGATATATGCACACTTGCAGGCAACAGGAGTGGTTAATGACCATCTTGTTGATTGCTTTAGGCATAATGAAGTTTAATTACTAATCTGTAAGTTTTTTATAGAGTGCCAAATATTCTTTTGCTTTTTGTTTCTGATTGAGGATTTCTAAAGTTTTTGAATATTGTAAATAAGCAATAGGTTCTGGTTTTTCATCCAGAGTAAACCATTTTTCAAACCATTTTTTGGAGTCCAAAAAATTTTTTTTCGCAAAATTTTCCTGTGCGAGTTTTTGATAGATTTGAGCAGATTCATAACCTCCCTCTACCACTTGTTCATAGATTTTTATTACATCAATTTCAATAGTAGTAGCAATATTTGAATTTTGACTAAAAACAGCACTTGAAAAAGTGACTGATAAAAAAGCTACGAATAAAATCTTTAACATGATAACGGGGATGATAATTTTTAAACTTTGTAAAAATCGCAAAAATTTGATTAAATCAAAAAAGAATAAAGGCTTATATTTTATTCTTTTCTGAAAGAATATTGAGAAATTGTTTTCTGTTAATTTCTTCTGCACCAAGTGACTCTAAGTGCTTTGAATATATTTGACAATCAATAAGTTTATAGTTTTTAATTTTTAATAGTTCAACTAAGTGATACAAGGCTACTTTTGAGGCATCATTCACTTTATGAAACATGCTTTCACCGCAAAAAACCTTTTTTTTAGGTAGATTAATACCATACAGCCCACCTTTTAAAGTATTATTTTGCCAGACTTCAATAGAAACAGCATGCCCTTTATGATGCAACTCAGCATAAGCTTCAATCATTTCCC
>NZ_CAXBAN010000172.1:0-5577 GCF_963973675.1 uncultured Planktosalinus sp.
AAAACTTGTTAAAGAACTTACAGGTCTTGGTCTTAAAGAAGCTAAAGAAATGGTTGATGGTGCACCAAACACAATCAAAGAAGCAGTTTCTAAAGACGAAGCAGACAGCTTGAAAGCTTCATTAGAAGAAGCAGGAGCTGAAGTAGAGCTTAAATAAACATACCCCCGAAACCTCGGGGTAAATACCTAAGGTTTAGGTCTTTAGCAAAAAGCTAAAAGACCTAAACCATTTTGCGTAAAAAATAGTTTCGTTTTAGATTTTACGCCAGTTTCAATTTATTTTAATTAAAATTCATTCCATTAATGTCAGCAACGCAAACTGAAAGATTGAATTTTTCCTCTGTGAAGAATACACCAGATTATCCCGATTTTCTGGACATTCAAATAAAATCCTTCCAGGATTTTTTCCAGCTGGAAACTAAATCAGACGAAAGAGGAAATGAAGGACTTTATAAAACCTTCATGGAAAACTTCCCCATCACTGATACCCGAAACCAATTTGTTTTAGAATTTTTAGACTACTTTGTAGATCCGCCACGTTATTCAATTCAGGAATGTATTGAAAGAGGTCTGACTTACAGTGTACCTTTAAAAGCCAGACTCAAATTATATTGTACAGACCCTGAACACGAAGATTTTGAAACAATAGTTCAAGATGTATATTTGGGTACAATTCCATACATGACTCCCAGTGGCACTTTTTGTGTCAATGGTGCAGAACGTGTAGTTGTTTCACAATTGCATAGATCTCCCGGTGTATTCTTTGGGCAATCTTTCCACGCAAATGGAACAAAACTTTATTCAGCCAGAGTAATTCCTTTCAAAGGCTCATGGATTGAATTTGCTACCGATATTAATAGCGTAATGTATGCATATATCGATAGAAAGAAAAAATTACCGGTCACAACACTCTTTAGAGCAATTGGCTTTGAAAGAGATAAAGACATACTTGAAATATTTGACCTTGCAGAAGAAGTCAAAGCTTCAAAAACAGGACTTAAAAAATATCTTGGAAGAAAACTTGCTGCACGTGTATTAAAAACCTGGCATGAAGATTTTGTTGATGAAGACACTGGAGAGGTTGTTTCAATTGAAAGAAATGAAATCGTAATTGACCGTGATACAGTTCTTGAAAAAGAACATATTGAAGAAATTTTAGATTCAGGAAGTAAAACAATTTTGCTTCATAAAGAGGATAATCAGTCTGCTGACTATGCTATTATCCACAATACATTACAAAAAGATCCAACAAACTCTGAAAAAGAAGCTGTTGAACATATATACCGTCAACTTCGTAATGCTGAACCACCCGATGAAGAAACAGCACGTGGAATTATCCACAAATTGTTCTTCAGTGACCAGCGATACAATTTAGGTGAAGTGGGTCGTTACAGAATGAATAAGAAACTTGGCTTAGACATTGCAATGGATAAGCAGGTTTTAACTAAAGAAGATATCATCACCATCATTAAATACCTTATTGAATTAATCAATTCAAAAGCAGAAATTGATGATATTGATCATTTATCAAACAGACGCGTTAGAACAGTTGGTGAACAACTATCACAGCAGTTTGGTGTAGGTCTTGCTCGCATGGCCAGAACTATAAGAGAACGAATGAACGTAAGAGATAACGAAGTGTTTACACCAATAGATTTGATTAATGCGAAGACCTTGTCTTCCGTTATTAACTCATTTTTTGGTACAAACCAGTTGTCTCAGTTTATGGATCAAACCAACCCCATTGCTGAAATTACTCACAAACGTAGATTCTCAGCTCTAGGACCCGGAGGATTATCCAGAGAAAGAGCTGGTTTTGAGGTGCGTGACGTTCATTATACACACTACGGAAGATTGTGTCCTATAGAAACACCTGAAGGTCCAAACATTGGATTGATATCTTCGATGAGTGTGTTTTCTAAGGTAAACAACCTAGGGTTCCTTGAAACCCCTTATAGAAAAGTAGACAATGGTAAGATTGATTTTAAGTCAAGCCCCATTTACCTTTCTGCTGAAGAAGAAGAAGGCCAGTTGATTGCTCAGGCAAACATCCCAATTGATGATAATGGAAACATCACCAAAGATAAAGTTATTGCAAGAATGGAAGGTGATTTTCCAGTAGTAGACCCTAATGTGGTCAACTACATTGATGTTGCACCTAACCAGATTTCATCAATTTCAGCATCGCTTATTCCTTTCCTAGAGCACGATGATGCAAACCGTGCCTTGATGGGATCAAACATGATGCGTCAGGCAGTACCACTTTTGACACCAGAAGCTCCTATTGTTGGAACCGGACTTGAAAGACAAGTAGCCAGTGACTCAAGGGTTTTGATAAACGCTGAAGGAGATGGCTCTGTAGAATATGTTGATGCCAACGAAATTAGAATCAAATACGACCGTACTGAAGAAGAAAACATGGTTCGTTTTGACAGTGATATTACCACTTATAATCTGGTAAAATTCAGAAAAACAAACCAAGGGACCAATATCAACCTGAAGCCTATAGTTAAAAAAGGCGATCGTGTTTCAAAAGGTCAGGTACTTTGCCAAGGCTATGCGACTGAAAATGGTGAATTGGCTTTGGGTAGAAATATGAAAGTTGCCTTTATGCCTTGGAAAGGGTATAACTTTGAGGATGCTATTGTAATTTCTGAAAAAGTTGTTAGAAATGATGTCTTTACTTCAATACACATTGATGAATACTCACTGGAAGTAAGAGACACCAAACTAGGAAATGAAGAATTGACTAACGATATACCAAACGTTTCGGAAGAGGCTACTAAAGACCTTGACGAAAACGGAATGATTCGTATTGGTGCAGAAGTGAAGCCTGGAGACATTCTTATTGGTAAAATAACACCAAAAGGAGAAAGCGATCCTACACCTGAAGAAAAGCTACTTCGCGCAATATTTGGTGATAAAGCTGGAGATGTAAAAGATGCTTCTTTAAAAGCATCACCTTCACTCAATGGAGTTGTTATTGACAAAAAACTTTTTGCAAGAGCAATAAAAGACAAACGCAAACGAGCCAAAGACAAGGAAGACATTGCAGAACTTGAAATTCAATATGAAGTAAAATTCAATGAATTGAAAGACATTCTTGTTGAAAAGCTTTTTGCAATTGTGGGAGGTAAAACAGCACAAGGTGTAATGAATGATTTAGGTGAAGAAATCTTCCCAAAAGGTAAGAAATTCACTTTAAAAATGTTGAATGCTGTTTATGACTACACACACTTAACGCAAGGCACCTGGACCACCGATGATGATACCAATCGTTTGGTCGCAGATTTATTACACAACTATAAAATTAAAGAAAACGACCTTCAAGGGAACTTGAGACGTGAAAAATTTACGATATCTGTTGGTGATGAACTTCCGGCAGGAATTTTAAAGCTTGCAAAAATATATATCGCTAAAAAGCGTAAACTTAAAGTAGGTGATAAAATGGCCGGCCGTCACGGGAATAAAGGTATTGTAGCCCGAATCGTTAGAGAAGAAGATATGCCTTTCTTGGAAGATGGTACCCCGGTTGATATTGTATTAAACCCTCTGGGTGTGCCCTCACGTATGAATATTGGGCAAATTTATGAAACAGTTTTAGGCTGGGCAGGTCAAAAACTAGGCAGGAAATTTGCAACCCCAATTTTTGATGGTGCAACTTTAGATCAAATAAATGAATTAACTGATGAAGCAGGAATTCCAAGATTTGGTCACACGCATCTTTATGATGGTGGAACCGGAGATCGTTTTGATCAACCTGCAACAGTCGGTGTTATTTATATGCTAAAACTGGGTCACTTGATTGATGATAAAATGCACGCTCGTTCTATTGGTCCTTACTCATTGATTACGCAGCAACCATTGGGTGGTAAAGCACAATTTGGTGGTCAGCGTTTTGGTGAGATGGAAGTTTGGGCTCTTGAAGCTTATGGAGCTTCAGCAACATTAAGAGAAATACTAACCGTAAAATCTGATGATGTTGTTGGTAGAGCAAAAACCTATGAGGCCATTGTTAAAGGGGAGACTATGCCAGAACCCGGTTTACCGGAATCATTTAATGTATTAATGCACGAACTTAAAGGTCTTGGATTAGACATTAGATTGGAAGAATAACATAAACCCACAAAATTTGAGGAGTTTATGTTTGGTTGAAAAGCTCGTAGAGCGACACTATAAAAATTAAAGAATATTTTTCAGCATTATGGCAAGAAATAAAGATAATAACACAGCACAGAAGTTTAATAAAATTTCTATTGGACTGGCTTCTCCTGAAGCTATCTTGGCAGAATCAAGAGGTGAGGTTTTAAAACCTGAAACTATCAACTATCGTACCCACAAACCCGAACGAGACGGTTTGTTTTGTGAGCGTATTTTTGGACCTGTTAAAGATTATGAGTGTGCCTGTGGAAAATACAAAAGAATTCGCTACAAAGGCATTGTTTGTGACCGTTGTGGTGTTGAAGTAACTGAAAAGAAAGTGCGTCGCGACAGAGTGGGGCATATCAATTTGGTTGTTCCGGTTGCACATATATGGTATTTTCGTTCATTACCAAATAAAATAGGATACTTACTTGGATTACCTTCCAAGAAATTAGACATGATTATTTACTACGAACGTTATGTAGTTATACAACCAGGTATTGCAAAAAACGAAGAAGGAGAACCACTTCAAAAAATGGATTTCCTTACGGAAGAAGAATACTTAAACATTCTTGATACTCTTCCACAGGAAAATCTATATCTGGAAGATTCAGACCCAAATAAATTTATTGCAAAAATGGGAGCTGAATGTCTTATTGAATTATTACAACGCATCGATCTTGATGCCTTGTCATATGAGTTAAGACACAAGGCTAATCACGAAACTTCCAAACAAAGAAAAACAGAAGCTTTAAAGCGACTTCAGGTTGTTGAAGCTCTTAGAGAATCAAACATCAACCGCGAGAACAAAGCAGAGTGGATGATTATGAAAGTAATCCCGGTTATTCCACCAGAATTAAGGCCCCTAGTGCCGCTTGATGGTGGACGTTTTGCAACCTCAGATTTAAATGATCTTTACAGAAGAGTAATCATTAGAAATAACCGTCTGAAAAGATTGGTTGAAATCAAAGCTCCAGAAGTGATTTTACGTAATGAAAAACGTATGCTTCAGGAATCTGTAGACTCATTATTTGATAACACCAGAAAATCTTCAGCAGTAAAAACTGACGCAAACAGACCATTGAAATCACTTTCAGATTCATTGAAAGGAAAACAAGGTCGATTCCGTCAAAACTTACTCGGAAAACGTGTTGATTATTCTGCACGTTCAGTAATTGTTGTTGGGCCTGAATTAAAAATGTTTGAATGTGGATTGCCAAAAAATATGGCAGCTGAACTTTACAAACCTTTTGTGATTAGAAAACTAATTGAGAGAGGAATTGTGAAAACTGTAAAATCTGCAAAGAAAATAATTGATAAGAAAGAACCTGTAGTTTGGGATATTCTTGAAAATGTTTTAAAAGGACATCCGGTACTTCTCAACCGAGCTCCCACACTACACCGATTAGGTATACAAGCATTCCAGCCAAAACT
>NZ_CAXBAN010000173.1:0-5545 GCF_963973675.1 uncultured Planktosalinus sp.
TTCTCCTTTATATTGTTCGCCGAAATGTACATAATCTCCAATATTTATGTTTACACCATAATTGTTGATGGGGTTGGTAACAAACCAATGCCAGGTTTTTGTATTGTCTTTGTGCTCCTCTATACTTCTAAGCCTTCCGTTGGAAACATTAATTAATTGTTCTGGTACGCGAACACTAATAGCCATACTATCTGCTTCGTCATACATATGGTCTTTATTTGGCCACCAAATGCTGGCACCGATTCCCTGATTAGAAGAAGCAACAAAATGGTTTCCATTCTTGTCTTTTTCCCAAGTAATACCTCCATCCCAGGGTGCATTAACCGCCTTTTTTGGATGACCACTGTAATAAATTTCTATTTCTTCGCTGGCCCCTTTTTGCTGTGGTTTTAATAAAGAAATAAAATGTGCGTTGCCAGTGCTGGTAAATTCCAGATTTTTACCGTCCTGAGTGATTTTTTCAATATTCAGAGGATTTTGCAAATCCACTTGCAGCACTTGATAGGGCTCAAGCACGCTATATCGAATCGTGTTTTTACCTCCCAACCATTGATCGTTGGGTTTGACTTCAATATCGAGATGGTAGTATGTCAAATCCCACCAAACACGCTCTGGAGTAACGCTTCCGCGTAAGCTGTCTTGTAAGGTGAAGGTTTGGGAAAATATTGAGTTTCCCGAAAAAAAAATGAGAATAAGTGCAATAGTATATTTGCTCATCGATATTCAATTTGTACAAAAATAGTTTAGTTTTTTAAATGGACACTTCTTTTATTTTTCAGTATAAAAAAATAAAGAATTGGCTATGCAAAATTAAAGAGTATAAATGTCTAAAACTATAAATAGTTGTCTTGCTCTACCTAAACACGCCTTCCGGAAAAACCACCACACTTTCGTGCCCATCTTTTCCTATGGCTGCAACTCCAAAAAAGTAATTGTCAATCACGATGCCATCCAGCGTAAACTCAGAAACATCGCCAACATTTCTGCTGAACTCCCAGATTGGTGAAGTGGTGTCTCTCCAGTAAATTTTATAGCCAACAGCACCGGGTACTTTGTCCCATTTTAATTTTGCTGAAGGTTCCACGATACCACCAATCATAACATTTTTTGGTGCCGTTGGTGCCCAGGCTAAAGAGGCCATTGCTATCGCGTTTACAGCAGTGAGTTTGGCGGCGTATTCAAAGTTGACGTGCTCAACAACATCACCATAAGCAATACCGTTTTCAACTCTGATGTCCTGATGCTGCTGGTTGTAGTTTTCATGGGCTTCCATAATGCGAATACCTGCAAATCCGGCATCATTAAAAGGACGATGGTGCCCACCGCGCCCAAAACGATCTAAACGGTAAATGAGCATAGGGTTCATCTCCGGCATATATTTTTTTGTGGTTTTGTAAACATAACGAGCCAACTGTCTTGAGATGCCATCTACTTCTCCTCCGTAAAACCGCCTCATCGAACGCTCTCTTTCAGTTTCGGTGGGAGGGACGGGTTCTGAAAAAATACGGAAATCCCTGTTGCTGATCACACCATTGACACCTTCAATATTTCCAATCATATCGTTGTTAAGCACTCCAATGATTTCCCAACCTTGTTCTTTGGCGTAATTGGCCAGTCCGGCACCGCCAAAAAGCCCTTGTTCTTCTCCGGAAAGCCCGGTGTAGATAATGCTGTTTTCAAATTTGTATTGTGACAAAACCCTGGCCGCTTCAATGGCTCCGGCCACACCGGTGGCATTGTCATTGGCTCCCGGCGAATCGGAAGTATAATTATTGGGGTCACTTACCCGGCTGTCAATATCACCGCTCATAATAACAAAACGATTAGGATTTTTGGTGCCACGTTGTATAGCAACTACATTGACTACCCACACATCAAATGGAATACGGGCATTGGAGCCTTCCTTGACTAAATCTTTTTGATAAAATACTTCCAAACAATTGTTACAGTTTTTTGAAATTTGGTCAAATTCCTTTTTAATCCACCGACGTGCAGCACCGATACCGCGAGTATCTGAAACGGTGTCACTCAGGGTATGCCGCGTTCCGAAATTGGCTAAAATAGTGACGTCTTTTTCTAGTCTTTCGTGGGAAACTTCATCTATAATGTTATACAAACGAGTGTCAGTTTGGGCAGTTAAAATGGAAAGAGTACAAAATAAAAAAGGAAAAATTAATTTTTTCATTTAAGTGATAGTTTTAGATAAATATAGAAATTCAAAATCAAAAAGTTTTCTTTGTATCAGTTAAAGTTGAAATGGGTTTGTTGTTTCGTGACCATTCACTCCATGAACCCACATAGAGTTTGGGCAGAGCTAAGCCTGCAACTGCAAAGGAAAGTAAAGTGTGACATGCAGTAACACCCGAACCGCAGTGTACAATGGTGTTGTCTGCAGCGAATTCCTGATACATCTTTTTTAGTTCAGTTGCCATTTTAAATTTACCGTTTATTTGTAGATTTTGATGATAAGGCATATTTATAGCACCTGGAATATGACCGGCCACAAGGTCAATGGGCTCGGTTATCCCTTTGTATCGTTCAGGTTCCCGAACGTCAATTATTAAAGCTCCTTGGCTTTCTGAGATTTTGTAAACCTCTTCTAAAGTTATTGTAGGAAGTAACCATTTTTCAGTAGTATATGGTTTTACAGACTTTTTAATAGGTCTGTTGGCGTCTGTTGGGAAGCCGGCAAGTTCTGCTTTTTCAGGGCCACCATCCAGTACCTGTACGTTATTGTGCCCCAAAGCTTTAAGCATCCACCAAAAGCGAGCCGCTGCATTGGCACCATCATTTTCATCGTATACAATAACGTGTGAGTGAGAATCAATGCCCAAGCGAGCTATTAAAGAAGCAAATTCTTGCACTTCGGGTAACGGGTGCCTCCCTCCGTCGGCTGCATCTTCTTTGATATTGGACAAATCTGTATTTAAATCTACAAATTGTGTGCTTCTAAGGTGTTTTTTTAAACAGTTTTTATAAGTAGATTCTCCAGATCCTGCGTGAATTAAAACAAGGTCTTCTTGATCTTGTAAACCACATAAATCTTCAGAATTTAATAGCGGTGGCAACATTTGGCTCATTTTAAATAATTTCTACTTTGAAAGATAAGGAAATTAGAAAAAAAAGTTGACTGAAATATTAAAAATGCAGATAAAAAAAACGCCCCATAGAATAAGGGGCGTAAAGTGTGGTATTAATAACTCTATGATAATTTTGCCTTGTAAAAGCTTGAGAGCTTATTTGTTGTTAAAACGGATAATCATTTTCAGAAATCACTTTTTCAGCTATAGTGCGTCGCAGAGCAATAATATCTGGGTAGTTGGTGTACTTGGTAAACCTTTTTAGCCCCATCATCATCATTTTGAGTTCGTCACCCTCAGCAAAAGAAATAATCCCTGTTTTCGCAGCGGTAGTAATTTTTTCTACAGCATGATAGAGATTGAGTTTTGCCATTGCAATTTGCTCTTTTTGGTTGTTTTCACCAAAACGTTTGGCATTTTTCTCGGCTCTTAATAGTGCAGATTCAGCCATATAGATTTCAATAAGAATATCTGCAGCATTGAGCAGTAGTTGTTGGTGCTCTTCTATGTCCTGACCATATTTTTTAACCGCACCACCGGCCACCATCAGAAAAACTTTTTTCAATTTCCCAATCATTTCTTTTTCTTCAGCTAGTAGTTCTGAGTAATCAGGGGTATCAAAGGAAGGGATTCCCAACAATTCCTCACTAACTGCTGTGGCTGGTCCTAAAAGGTCTACGTGGCCTTTCATTGCTTTTTTGACGAGCATCCCCACAGCGAGCATACGGTTGATTTCGTTAGTACCTTCGTATATTCTGGCAATACGGGCATCACGCCAGGCGGCTTCCATTGGAGTGTCTTTTGAGAAACCCATTCCACCAAAAATTTGGATGCCTTCATCAGAACAATTCTGAATGTCTTCAGAAACAGCTACTTTTAAGATGGAACATTCTATGGCATATTCTTCAACACCTTTCAATTCGGCTTCCTGATGGTCGTTGCCATCGGCTTCACGCAATGCGATACGGTCTTCAATATTTTTTCCGGCACGGTAGGAAGCACTTTCGCCCACATATGCTGCGGTGGCCATTTCAGCAAGCTTTTGCTTGATGGCACCAAACTGAGCGATGGGCGTTTTAAACTGAACACGTTCATTAGCATACTTTACAGCATTTTCAGTTACACGACGTTGGGCGTCCAAACAAGCTGCGGCTAACTTAATGCGACCCACATTGAGTGCGTTCATTGCAATTTTAAATCCCCCATTGCGTTCCCCCAATAGATTTTCAGCCGGCACTTTTACATCACTAAAAAACACCTGGCGAGTTGATGAACCGTGAATACCAAGTTTGTGTTCTTCCTCACCAAAAGTCATTCCTTCGGCCTTGTCACGCTCCACTATAAAAGCGGTGATGTTTTTGTCATCTTCAATACGTGCAAAAACGATGAATATTTTGGCAAATCCCGCATTGGATATCCACATTTTTTGTCCGTTGATGCTGTACTGTTTACCGTCATCAGAAAGAACCGCTTTTGTTTTTCCGCTGTTGGCATCGCTACCGGCACCGGGTTCGGTTAAACAGTAAGCACCAAACCATTCGCCACTGGCAAGTTTGGGTACATATTTTTTCTTTTGCTCTTCGGTTCCGTAAAGGGTGATTGGTAAAGTACCAATTCCTGTGTGCGCGCCAAAAGCCGTACTAAACGACCCGGTCGCTCCCGATATATAATCACAAACAAGCATGGTGGTAACAAAACCCATTCCCATGCCACCATAAGCTTCTGGGACAGCAATGCTCAACAAACCGAGTTCGCCGGCTTTGCGCATTACTTCTTCAGTGAAGTCATAATCTTTCTTTTCAAAGCGTTCTTTGTGAGGCCAGATTTCCCTATCCACAAACTCTTTTACAGAGTCACGCATCATTTTTTGTTCCTCACTAAAATCTTCAGGCGTGAAGATATCTTCGCAGGCGGTTTCTTTTACGATGAATTGGCCACCGCGGAGTAATTCTTTATTTGTTGTTTCCATAACTTAATTGACTTAGGACTTCAAGACTTACGACTTAGGACTAAACTAATCCGTCTATAAATTTTGAAATCATTGCTTGAATTTTATTAATTTTTGTTTCTAAATGTTTGTATGTTTCAAAGTTGATGTAACCAGCTTCAAAAGAAATAATAAGCTGGGTTTCCCATTCATAAGCTGAACCAAGCGCATTTTCGAGGTATAGTATGAAATGTTTATTAGTATTTCTAGCTGTACCTTCTGCTATATTTGAAGGAATCGAAACAGCAGAGCGTTGCAATTGGCTGCTTAAACCATAAACTTCAGATTTAGGGAATTTTTTTGATGTTTTATAGGTTTCTTTTGCAATTTCGATTCCCTCTTTCCAGATTGTCAGTTTTCTAAAATTATGTTTTGATGCCATTTTTAAGTTATTAAAAAAACTAGTCTTATGTCTTAAGTCTTGCAGTCTTAAGTCTATTTCAGAAATTCATACACCCCTGCAGCTCCCTGCCCGGTT
>NZ_CAXBAN010000174.1:0-5523 GCF_963973675.1 uncultured Planktosalinus sp.
CAAAGCCTCTACAAGATCAGCATAGACTACCGCCTCTACCAAGAAAGATAGTTCAGGAGAAGTAAACACACTCGAACTTTGCAACGCAATGGCCGATTGTACTATATCTACTCCTGTACCAATCATAACTTTATCGATCACATGCACAGTACCATTGCTCGCTGCAATATCTGTTGCCAGTATTTTTGAACCATTGATATACAAATCATTGCCTCTGCTGATAAAGCGTCTGTCTGGTCCCAAAGCTGAAGTTGACATCGCTCCTGCCATTATGTTGTTGCTTAACAGGTCTCCGTTTGAAACGTGGTACAACAGCGTGTTTGTCAAAAAGGGTTTTTGTAATACCCCCAAGGTTTCTACATTCAATCCCAAACGGGCAAAGGCGTCATTGGTAGGTGCAAAAACGGTATAGCTTCCCGAAGGGTCGTTTGGATTTGGGTTACTTAGTGTAACCGCAACCTCTCCTGCAACCGCTGCAGCTTCCAGCGTACTGAAATCAGGGTTTGAAACAGCTATGTATGCAATGGAGGGTAGTTCATCTTCAAAGTTGGATTCGGTTTCACAACCTAAAATCAAAAGACTTAAAGTGAGGGGCAAAAAAAGGGATTTGAATATATTTAGAGTTTTCATAGTATTTAAATTTTATTGATTATTGATTAAAATGAGTAAACGAGTCCGCCATAGAAACCTGTGGCTTTACCAATATTTCTTCCGGCAACATAGGTGTTTGCTCCGGCTGTAAGGCCTATACCTCCTGTAAGTGGTACATAGGCATTCACCCCTACTCGGGTATAGTTAACCCTGGTGGCAGGAAAAAAACCTTCAAAACCTTCGCCTAAAATATCCACACCGTCTTTTTCTGAAAGCTGATTGGCGACAAAAGCATCTACATAAAATTTGGAAGCGGCATACCCCAGTTTGAATTCGGTGATTAAAGCATGAGGCGCACTGTTGCCTCTAAAGCTATACCCTGCCTGACCGGTAGCAAAAAGACCATATTCAGTTTTAAACGTTGCAATTCCCAGCATATTGAAGCTGGAGGATTCGTTACCAATTGCGATAATGGATTGCAATCCCTCATCTGCACGGTAATCTCCAAAAGGTGTTTCCAACCCAATGGCACCCATCAAATCAATTGTACTTAAACCGGTGTTTAGGGTATGGAAATTATACTTCGCATAAATTTTTACGTCCTGAATGCCACTACGTGTATTTTCAAAACCGTTGTTTTGGAGTACTGCCTCACTGGCATTACCTTCTGCTTCTACATAAGGAAGGTTTAAAATGAGATTTAAACGATCTGTGATTCCCACCTCAGCGAATAGTGAAATACTTGAGATGTTCACTTCATTAAAGACAGGCACTCCGTCAACCTCCATAGGTACCAGAAAAACTTGGTCATAAGATTCGTGTGAGTAAGAAACTACTACTGCACCTTCACCGGCACTTTTCATAAATCCGCTTACAGGGCTTTGAGCTGTTAGTAAGACGGAAGACATCAAGCATAAGCTTGCAACTAATTTGATTTTCATTTTCATCTTTTTAATTTTTTTTGAATTGTTAGTCATACTCTATTTACGACAAAAACAAAGGCATGGTTTTCCTGCCCTCTAATTTTTTTTAAAAAAACCAAAGCAGACCGTGATACGTAATTAAAGTATTGCCAAAAAAAGTGTCAGTAGTTTAAACTTTTTACGTCCTATATATGAATGCCATGATTTCAAGCTTGCTTATTAAAGTCTTTTTTTTGCTTTTGTTCACTTTGACTTGGCAAACAGAAAAAAAATATGCAAAAGAATATTATGAAACAGGAGTGCTCAAAGCAGAAGGTTGGATTGACAGTCATCAAAAGGAAGGCTACTGGAAGTATTATCACACCAATGGGGTTGTGCAAAAAAAAGGACACTATCATAAGGGGGAAAAGCATGGTTATTGGTACTTTTATTCCCGTGAAAACCAACTGCTCAAGGAAGGCCATTTTAGTGACGGCGAAAAGCAAGACTGGTGGATTTTTCACAACAATAACACAGCTTTGAAAGTGCAGTATAAAAAAGGAAAAAGAGAGGGTTACGGACTGGTTTATCAAAAAAACAAACTTCAAAAAGCCCTGAAATATGAACAAGATAAAAAAGTGGGAGAATGGTCTTCAGTTCTGAGTTTTAGAATTGACAATCCACAAGTGCAGTTTTAAATGAATACAGATATCAGGGTTATAATTCCGGCGTTTAATGAAGAAGCTTCAATTGGTAAGGTAATCTCTGAGATTCCTGAAATTGTTTCAGAAATCATCGTGGTGAGCAACAGCTCTACAGATTCTACTGAAAATGTGGCGCGCGCTGCCGGTGCCACCGTGCTTTCAGAATCTCAAAAAGGATATGGGTTTGCTTGTTTAAAGGGGATGGACTACATCGCACGGCAAGCAACAAAACCCGACATCGTAGTGTTTCTAGACGGCGATTACAGCGATTATCCTGAAGAACTGACCAAAATTGTACAACCCATCATGGAAGATAACATCGATTTAGTGATTGGCGCAAGAGACAAGAGCTTACGCAAACAAGGCTCGATGACCTTCCCTCAAATATTTGGCAATTGGCTTGCCACAAACCTGATGCGTCTTTTTTTTGGGGCTCGTTTTACAGATTTAGGCCCATTTAGAGCCATAAAATATTCAAAACTTTTAGCTTTGCAAATGGAAGACAAAACCTATGGCTGGACAGTCGAAATGCAACTGAAAGCCCTGAAAAGAAACTATTCTTACACTGAAGTGCCCGTGCACTATAAAAACCGCATTGGGGTATCAAAAGTATCGGGAACAATAAAGGGCGCCGTGATGGCCGGAATAAAAATATTAGGTTGGATCTTTAAATACAGTTTTAAAAAGTGATTGTAGAAACCATAACCATCATAATTTACACCACGGCATTAATCTTTATTTTGATTTATGCTTTGGCGCAATTGAACCTGCTTTTTAATTATGTAAGAGCCCAAAGCAAAAAGGCTACTCCCAAAAAAATCAATTGGCAAAACCTGAATGAAGTCCCCTTTGTGACCATACAGTTACCGGTTTATAATGAAAAATATGTCATGGAGCGTCTATTAAAAAATATTGTTTTGATTGACTATCCCAAAGAGCGACTGGAAATACAGGTGCTCGATGACTCAACTGACGATACCCTTGAAAACACTGCAGCACTGATAGCCAAATTACAAAAAATGGGCATTGACATACAGCACGTTTTGCGTAAAAAAAGAACAGGCTTTAAAGCCGGAGCACTCAAAGAAGGCTTAAAATCAGCCAAGGGTGAGTTTATCGCCATTTTTGACGCCGACTTCCTCCCAAAACCCGACTGGTTAAAGCGCACGGTACCCCATTTTACTTCAGAAAATATAGGCGTTGTACAAACCCGCTGGGGGCACATCAACCGTGATTACTCCCTTCTCACCAAAGTTCAGGCCTTTGCACTGGATGCCCACTTTAGTTTGGAACAAGTAGGTCGCAACAGTCACGACCATTTTATCAATTTTAATGGTACCGCGGGTATTTGGCGTAAGCAGTGCATCATCGATGCCGGCAACTGGGAAGGTGACACCCTCACCGAAGACCTCGATCTGAGCTACCGCGCACAGTTGAAAGGATGGAAATTTGCCTATCTTGAAGATGTGGAAACACCGGCAGAACTCCCCGTTGTAATCAGTGCGGCACGCTCACAGCAATTTAGATGGAACAAAGGCGGGGCCGAAAACTTTCAGAAAATGAAATGGCGCTTGCTTACCTCCCCTACCATTCCGTTGAAAACAAAAATACACGGACTCCTGCATTTGCTCAACAGTACCATGTTTTTAAATATTTTTATTGTGGCTGTTTTGAGTATCCCGATGCTCTACATCAAAAATGAATATGCGCATCTAAAGGTTTATTTTATTGTAATGAGCTTTTTTGTGATCAGTACACTCATCTTTTTTGTTTGCTACTGGTTTATGTTCAAAAAAATATACGGTGGCGGCATTCTGAATTTTTTTAAATACATTGGGATGTTCTTCACTTTTTTCTCTATTGCGATGGGCTTTTCACTGCACAACACCATTGCCATTTTGGAAGGTCATTTTGGCAAGAAAAGTGAATTTATCAGAACCCCCAAGTTCAATATCAACACACTAAAAGACTCCTGGAAAGACAATATTTACTTAAAAGACAAAATCTCGCCCCACGTCGTCCTTGAAGGACTGCTCATGCTGTATTTTGCTTTTGGCATGTACAGTGCATTTGTGGTGGGCAAGGAAGGCGATTTCGGACTCTTCCCCTTTCACCTGATGCTGTTTCTGGGCTTTGGGTATGTGTTTTTTAAATCGTTAAAAACGAGGTCTTGAATACACTTCTGCAAACCTACCGCATCCCTCTGCTGATGGTTTTGGCAAGCCTTGTGTTTTACTGGTCCTTTGCTTATCAACTGGAGCGCAGTGATTTTATCAAACTCCTGAGTCTCTATGCCGCCTTGTTTTTTCTGTTTTACAAACTGATACAGACCAATGCCGGCAATTATAAATTCCTCTTCTGGACAGGAATAGCTTTTAGAGCGGCTTTCCTGTTGGCCATCCCCAACCTGTCACAGGACTTTTACCGTTTCCTTTGGGATGGTCGCCTGCTGATTGAGGGCATCAATCCTTATCTATCGACCCCCAATTCCTTCGCTTTAACGGAAATGAAGGGTATTTATCAAGCTCAACAGTTAATTAATGGCATGGGCGCCCTCAACGCCAGCCATTACAGCAATTATCCTCCGGTATCTCAATTTGTTTATGCCATCGCCGCTTTGTTTGCCGGAAGCAGTATTTTAGGCTCGGTGATTGTGTTGCGGCTGGTTCTTATTGCTGCAGACATCGGCATCTTGTTGTTTGGTAAAAAACTACTGGAAAAACTAAACCTGCCCAAACATTACATCTTCTGGTTTTTCCTGAATCCGTTTATCATTATCGAGCTCACGGGCAATCTGCATTTTGAAGGTGTGATGGTTTTCTTTTTGGTGGCAGCACTTTATTTTATGGTGGTTAAAAAGTGGTTGTGGAGTGCGCTGTTTTTGGGACTTTCGGTGTCTACTAAACTGATTCCTTTGTTGTTTCTGCCGTTGCTTCTGCCTTATTTTTTATCCCGGTTTCCCGACAAAATCACCGCCTTCAAAAAACTGAGTTTGTATTATTTAACGGTATTTGGAACAGTTTTACTCTTGTTTCTGCCCTTTCTGTCAGAAGCATTTATCCAAAACTTTTCTAAAACCATCAGCTTGTGGTTTGTCAATTTTGAGTTCAATGCCAGTGTGTATTACCTCATCAGATGGATTGGATTTGAAACGGTGGGTTGGAACATCATTGGCACCGTTGGAAAAATACTTCCTGTTGTGGTGGTCCTGTTTGTAATGTACCTCAGCTTTTTCAGAAAGACCAAAAATGGCAGCCAACTCCTGATTTTGATGTTGTTTGGCATTTGTTTTTACCACCAGATATTCTAGTGCCACCAGCCATAAA
>NZ_CAXBAN010000175.1:0-5491 GCF_963973675.1 uncultured Planktosalinus sp.
ATGGTAACCGACTCCTTAAGAGTTGGCTTGTTAACCGACCACATTCCTGTTAATGAGATTTCTAAACACATTACAAAAAGCTTAATTGAGAAAAAAATTAACTTAATATATACAGCCCTAAAGCAGGACTTTAGAATTACAGTTCCAAAAATTGCCGTATTGGGCATTAACCCACATACCGGCGACAATGGTGTTATTGGCACTGAAGATGATCAGGTTTTAAGACCTACATTAGAAAAAATCAATTACTCCGGAAAAATTGTTTACGGGCCCTATGCGGCAGATACCTTTTTTGGTTCCGGAAATTATAAAAATTTTGACGCTATTGTAGCAGCCTATCACGATCAGGGGTTAATTCCATTTAAAACAATTTCTTTTGGTAGCGGAGTTAATTATACGGCCGGATTAAGTAAAGTGAGAACTTCTCCAGACCACGGAACCGCTTATGATAAAGCCGGTAAAAATGAAGCAGATTATACTTCTTTTAGGGAGGCAGTTTTTAAAGCCATTCAGATATACAAAAACCGAGAAGAATATGCTGAAATTTCTAAAAATCCACTAAAGCCCTCTGCTAAAAAGTTATCCACAAAAAAGGGTTGATAAAATATTCTTGCTTTGAAATATTTTTTTATCTTTGCACCCGCCTTAACCGAAAGGAGCTAAGGTAAAAAAGTTGAAATAATGAAGCAAATGAAAGAGTTTACAATTCCTTTTGTGGGATTGAAGCAGGGTGAGCATCATTTTGATTACAAAATTGATAATACGTTCTTTGAACATTTTGAGTATGATGAATTTAATAAAGTAGCAATTTCTGCCCATACGACACTTATTAAAAAATCAAACGCACTGGAATTTAAATTCACAATAGAAGGACTTGTCAATATTTTTTGTGATGTGACAAACGAGCCCTATGACCAAAAAGTTAATGGAATTCACCATTTGGTCGTGAATTTTGGAGATGAATATAACGATGAAGACGACACCTTACTGATTCTCCACCACGGAAGCTTTGAAATAAACATTCAACAATATATTTATGAATTAATTATATTATCTCTTCCGGCAAAGAGAGTGCATCCGGGAGTAGAAGACGGCTCTTTAAATTCAGAAATACTTGAAAAACTAAAAGAATTAACACCAAAAGAAACTGAAGAAAATTCTTCAGAAAAATCAAATAAAGAAATAGACCCCCGCTGGGAACAATTAAAAAAACTATTAACGGATAAATAAACATTGCAATGGCACATCCTAAAAGAAAAATTTCTAAAACCAGAAGAGACAAAAGAAGAACTCATTATAAAGCAACTGCTCCGCAAATCGCAACAGATCCAACTACAGGAGAAGCTCACCTTTATCACAGAGCACATTGGCACGAAGGGAAGTTGTACTACAGAGGTCAGGTAGTAATTGATGCTGTAGAAGAAGTAGAGGCTTAAAAAGTTCCTTCCCAAAATTAGAAACTCTCACAACTCGTGAGAGTTTTTTTGTTTTTAACTTTTCTATATCTCAAAAACAACTTATTTTGCACCTGTTTTTTACTGAAATTTTGTATTTTCATCAAATTATACGCGTTTTAGTGAGATATTCAGTGAACTTAAAATAGTAATATGAACAACATCACAGCAGCAATCACCGCTGTAGGGTCTTACGTTCCTGATTTTGTGTTGACCAATAAAATGCTAGAAAGCATGGTCGACACTAATGATGAATGGATAACTTCAAGAACAGGAATAAAAGAAAGAAGGATTCTGAAAGATAAAGATAAAGGTACCTCCTATTTAGCCATTCAAGCCGCCAAAGATTTACTTCAAAAACGCGACCTTGACCCCAAAGAAATTGATATGGTGATTATGGCAACAGCAACACCCGACATGCCTGTTGCAATCACATCTGCATATGTTGCTACTGAAATTGGTGCTGTAAATGCATTTTCTTATGATCTAGTAGCTGCATGTTCAAGTTTTCTTTTTGGAATGTCTACAGCTGCACGCTATATCGAATCTGGGAAATACAAAAAAGTCCTACTCATTGGTGCAGATAAAATGTCTTCAATCATTGATTATGAAGACAGAACAACGTGTATAATTTTTGGAGATGGAGGTGGGGCTGTATTATTTGAACCCAATCAGGATGGTTTTGGACTTCAAGATGAATACCTAAGAACAGACGGAATCGGAAGGCAATCTTTAAAAATTGAAGCTGGAGGATCCTTGCTTCCCGCTTCTTCAGAAACAGTAACCAAAAAACAACACTATGTCTTTCAGGATGGACAAACAGTATTTAAATTTGCCGTTTCAAATATGGCAGATGTGAGCGAAAAAATAATGCAAAGAAATGGGCTGTCAAATGATTTGGTTCATTGGCTAGTTCCCCATCAAGCAAATAAAAGAATCATTGATGCCACAGCGAGAAGAATGAAGCTCAATGAGCAAAAGGTGATGATGAATATCGATCGTTACGGCAATACAACTTCCGCAACATTACCCTTGCTTTTAAATGATTATGAAAAACAACTAAAAAAAGGAGATAATCTGGTTTTCGCTTCATTTGGAGGAGGATTTACTTGGGGGTCAATCTACTTAAAATGGGCATACAACAGTTAAAACCAAAACTAAAATCAATACTATGGATATCAAAGAAATTCAAAACCTTATCAAATTCGTAGCAAAATCTGGCGCAAGCGAAGTTAAATTGGAAATGGGGGATATAAAAATCACCATTAAAACAGGGGGTGAGGACTCCAAAGGAGAAACCACCTATATTCAGCAAGTGCCTGTTCAACCTCAAGCACAACCACAACAGTCTGCTCAACAGCCTGTTGCCGAGTCTGTACCCACAACAAAAGAAACTGCATCAACTGATGAGAATAAATATGTAACAATAAAGTCACCCATTATTGGAACTTTTTATAGAAAACCATCACCTGACAAGCCATCATTTGTTGAGGTTGGAAGCACAATTAAAGAGGGTGACCCACTTTGCGTTATTGAAGCTATGAAACTTTTCAACGAAATTGAAAGTGAAGTTTCAGGAAAAATCGTAAAAGTTTTGGTTGATGATTCATCACCGGTTGAATTTGATCAACCACTGTTCTTAATAGACCCGTCATAACATATTAACCTTTAAAACTTAAGTTGTTGTTTTAATTATTAAACAAATAGTTTTAAAGGAAAACCTTAATCATCTTAAATTATGTTTAAAAAAATTCTAATTGCAAACAGAGGTGAAATAGCTTTACGGATAATTAGAACCTGTAAAGAAATGGGCATAAAAACAGTGGCGGTTTACTCAACTGCAGATGCTGAAAGTTTGCATGTTCGGTTTGCAGATGAAGCTGTTTGTATTGGTCCTCCCGCAAGTAATTTATCCTATCTAAAGATATCAAATATTATTGCAGCCGCAGAAATTACAAATGCTGATGCAATTCATCCCGGCTATGGGTTTTTAGCAGAAAATTCAAAATTCTCTGCTATTTGTGCAGACCATAAAATAAAATTTATTGGCGCTTCTCCTGAAATGATTGACAAAATGGGAGACAAAGCTTCAGCCAGAGCAACTATGATAGCAGCAGGGGTGCCTTGTATACCCGGATCAGACGGACTTTTGAAAGACTATGAGGACGCTGAAAAAACCGCCGGCAAAATGGGCTATCCCGTAATGTTAAAAGCAACTGCAGGTGGTGGAGGTAAAGGAATGAGGGCAGTACTGAAAAAAGAAAACCTCAAAGCCGCTTGGGATTCAGCAAGACAAGAGGCCGGAGCAGCTTTTGGAAATGACGGGATGTATATGGAAAAGCTAATTGAAGAACCACGCCACATTGAAATTCAAGTTGTGGGAGATTCAACCGGCAAAGCCTGTCACCTTTCAGAAAGAGATTGTTCAGTCCAAAGAAGACATCAAAAACTAACAGAAGAAACACCATCTCCATTTATGACTACTAAGCTTAGAAAGGCTATGGGGGATGCTGCCGTAAAAGCTGCAGAATCAATAAAATATGAGGGTGCCGGAACGATTGAGTTTTTAGTAGATAAACACAGAAATTTCTATTTCATGGAGATGAACACCAGAATTCAGGTTGAACACCCTATTACTGAGCAAGTTATAGATTTTGATTTGATTCGAGAACAAATTTTGGTAGCTGCTGGCGTTCCGATATCTGGAAAAAACTACACACCAAACTTACATTCAATTGAGTGTAGAATCAACGCAGAGGACCCTTACAACGATTTTAGGCCTTCCCCTGGAAAAATCACAGTCTTACATGCTCCAGGAGGCCATGGTGTGCGACTTGATACACATGTTTATGCGGGTTATAGTATTCCTCCAAATTATGATTCAATGATTGCTAAATTAATAACCACAGCTCAGACCCGTGAGGAAGCAATCAACAAAATGAAAAGAGCACTGGATGAATTTGTTATTGAAGGCGTTAAAACCACGATACCATTTCATCGTCAATTAATGGATCACCCAGATTATATTTCAGGAAATTATACTACAAAGTTTATGGAAACATTCAAAATGAATGAACCAGAAGATGAATAATAATAAAGCTCCTTAAAGGAGCTTTTTTTATCTATGAATTTAAGTTATTGGGAAAAAAATACTTGGTTTGAATCAGTTGATTTTGCTATAGTTGGAAGCGGAATTGTTGGCTTAAATTGTGCATTAAGCCTGAAGAATAGGTTTCCTAATAGTAAAATAATTGTCTTAGAGCGAGGCATTCTTCCCAGTGGAGCAAGTTCTAAAAACGCAGGATTTGCTTGTTTTGGAAGCATATCTGAAATATTTGAAGACCTTAAAAACCACACTGAAGAAGAAGTTTTTCAACTGGTGCAAAAAAGGGTTGAAGGATTGAAGTTACTTAGAAATATGCTGGGAGATCAACCTATAGGTTTCAAACAATGGGGTGGTCACGAGCTTTTTTTAGCAAATGAGTCAGTATTATTTGAAGAATGCCTAACGGCAATTCCTCAAATAAATACGTTATTGAAACCATTGTTTAAAGAGGAAGTTTTTTATAAAAGCAACAATGATTTCAACTTTCAAAACATTATAAAAAACTATATAAGCAGCTCTTTTGAAGGACAAATAGACACAGGTAAAATGATGCAGGCTTTGGTAAAAAAAGCAATTGAAAGCAATATTTTAATAGTAAACAGTGCAGCTGTTACTTCCTTTTTAGAGTTAAAAAATAGAGTTGCTTTGGAAATAAACAACGATTTTGAGTTTCAAGCCCATAAGTTATTTGTTGCCACTAACGGATTTGCTAATCAGTTATTAAATGAAGAGATTAAACCAGCAAGAGCTCAAGTATTAATAACAAAACCTATTGATAATTTAAAAATAAAAGGCACTTTTCATCTTGACAAAGGCTTTTATTATTTTCGAAATATCAACAATAGAATCTTATTTGGAGGAGGAAGAAATTTAGATTTTCAAGTGGAGGAAACTACTAATTTTGGACTAACAGAAAAAATACAAAATCAAT
>NZ_CAXBAN010000176.1:0-5460 GCF_963973675.1 uncultured Planktosalinus sp.
AACTCCCGACACCTGGTTTTGGAGACCAGTGCTCTACCAACTGAGCTAAACCCGTTTAAAAAGTTTGCTCTTCCTAAAACAAATTTGGGATTAGCTAAACCCGTTGATAAATACTTAAAGGCATCCGCACATGACGGATACCTTTAAGACTATCTTTTTAAACTTTAATTAGTCTAATATCTCAGTTACCTGACCTGCACCAACAGTTCTACCACCTTCTCTAATTGCAAAACGTAAACCTACGTTCATAGCAATTGGTTGAATTAAATCAACAGTAATAGTAAGGTTGTCACCAGGCATAACCATTTCTACTCCATCAGGAAGAGAAATATTACCCGTTACGTCAGTTGTACGAACATAGAACTGAGGACGGTAGTTATTGTGGAAAGGAGTGTGACGACCACCTTCTTCTTTCTTAAGTACATATACCTCAGCTTTAAATTTCTTATGTGGAGTTACTGAACCAGGCTTAGTAATTACCATACCTCTTGAGATTTGAGTTTTCTCAATACCTCTTAGAAGGATTCCAACGTTATCACCAGCTTCACCTCTATCTAATATTTTACGGAACATCTCAACACCCGTAATAGTGGAAGTTAATTTTTCAGCTCCCATTCCAATAATTTCTACAGGATCACCTGTGTTTGCAACACCTGTTTCTATACGTCCTGTTGCAACGGTACCACGACCTGTAATTGAGAATACATCTTCAATAGGCATTAAGAATGGTTTATCAACATCACGTTCTGGCAATTCAATCCAGCTATCAACAGCATCCATTAATTCAAGAACTGTTTTAGACCATTTTTCATCTCCTTGTAAAGCACCAAGTGCCGAACCAGAAATTACAGGACCATTATCACCATCATACTCATAAAAAGACAATAAATCTCTGATTTCCATTTCTACCAATTCAAGAAGTTCCTCATCGTCTACTAAATCAACTTTGTTCATAAAAACAACGATTCTTGGAATACCTACCTGACGTCCCAAAAGGATGTGCTCACGAGTTTGTGGCATTGGACCATCAGTAGCAGCAACCACAAGGATTGCTCCATCCATTTGTGCTGCACCTGTAACCATGTTCTTAACATAATCGGCGTGACCAGGACAGTCAACGTGTGCATAGTGACGAATTGCTGTAGAATACTCTACGTGTGAAGTATTAATAGTAATACCTCGTTCTTTTTCTTCAGGAGCGTTGTCAATTTGATCAAAAGATCTTGCTTCAGAAAATCCAGCTTCTGCCAATACTTTAGTAATAGCTGCTGTTAAAGTTGTTTTACCGTGATCAACGTGTCCAATTGTACCTATATTTAAGTGCGGTTTGGAACGATCAAAAGTTTCCTTTGCCATGTTTAATAATTTTTAATCTTAGTTATATATTAGTGTTCAATGTATTTACAACTTTGAGCCAACGACGGGAATTGAACCCGTGACCTCTTCCTTACCAAGGAAACGCTCTACCCCTGAGCTACGTCGGCAGGAAAAGAGTTTCAGGTTTCAAGCTTCAAATTTCAGATTTAAAAATCTTTAATCTGCAACTTGCAACTTATTTTGAGCGGGAGACCGGGTTCGAACCGGCGACATTCAGCTTGGAAGGCTGACGCTCTACCAACTGAGCTACTCCCGCAATTTCGATTCAAATAAGAATCACTTTTCAATACTATTAAAGAACAAAATGCGTTATTTAAACACAAGTACTAAAAGAACTTTGTTCTTTAGTGGGGAGAGCAGGATTCGAACCTGCGAAGACATAGTCAGCAGATTTACAGTCTGCCCTCGTTGGCCGCTTGAGTATCTCCCCTGTGTTGTTAACACTTAAAAATTATTCCTAATTTTTATTTAATATTCAGAACTTTAAGAGCCGATGGAGGGACTCGAACCCACGACCTGCTGATTACAAATCAGCTGCTCTAGCCAGCTGAGCTACATCGGCTTTTACACCACTTTTTTAGTCATAAAAAAGTCCGCTATTTCTAACGGACTGCAAATGTATATAAATTTTGTTTTTAAAAAAATTATTTTTAGAAAATTTACATTAAATATGTGCTCTTTGTTTTTCTTTTCTTTTTTTCAATTGACGTTGCAGTGATTGAACACATTCATCAACACCTACTTCAAACTTAATACAGTCTTTTTTCACCATTAAATCTCCCTTTGGAATGCTTAGTAAAATTTCTACTGTTTTTTTTGCAGGCTCGCTGTTGTTTTCAATTTTTAAAAATACATCTGCAAAAATAATTTTATCATAAAACTGTTCTAATTTGTTTAATTTTTTCTCTATGAAGCTAACTAATTTGATGTCTGCATCAAAACCGGGGGTCTGTACATTTACTTTCATCTGAATTTTATTTTAATTGTTAGTAACTTGGTGTTTTAGTAATACCATATTTAAACAGTATTACCTATTCTGTTTTATTATTTGTTCGTGGATGAGATTTCGCATATACTTTTTTTAATTCTGCTATACTATTATTTGTATACACCTGCGTTGAAGCCAAACTGGAATGACCCAGTAATTCTTTGATTGAGTTTAAATCAGCTCCCTCATTAAGTAAATGAGTAGCAAATGAATGTCTTAAAATATGTGGGCTTTTTTTATCTTTAGTTGATACTGCACTAAAGTAATTATTTATTACTCTGTAAACAAGTGATTGATTTACTTTAACGCCATTTTTTGATATAAATAAAAAGGGGGGATTTGTTGAGCTTTCAACTTCATTTCTGACTCCTATATAGATACTTAACATTTTTACAGTTGAATTGAGAAGGGGGACAATACGTTCCTTGCTTCGTTTTCCAATAACTTTAACTGTTTGCTTTATTAGGTCAACATCTGATGTTTTTAATTCAATTAACTCTGATTTACGCATCCCGGTAGCATAAAACAACTCTACCATAGTTTTGTTCCTAATACTTTCAAAGCTTGTATCGTCCTCGAAGGCATCCAGTACTTTACTGATTTCTTCTTTAGAAAAAGGTACTTGAACTGTTCTTGCTGTTTTCAAGGACTTATGCTTTGCCAAAGGATTTTCAGATATTTGCTTGGTCTTAAGAAGAAACTTGTAGTATGCTTTTAATGAAGCTATTTTACGGTTGATGCTTCTGGTGTTTAACCCCTGATCAACCAAAGCTACAATCCAAGAGCGTATCATTGCATAGTTTACTTCTTTACTATTTTCACATTCCAATTGTACCTTTATGAATTGTAAAAAAGACTCAAGGTCTTTTTGATAAGCCAAAACTGTGTGGGGGGAATACTTTTTTTCTAAAGTGAGATAGTTTATAAATGCTGATTGAGGCATATGTAAATCATTGAATTGTAAATTTACAAAACTTAATAGAATTTTAAATGATATTTGTCAGCAAAAAAAAATCCCGACAAATCGGGATTTATGGATTAATTTAAGAAAATTAAATTTCTTCTTTTTCTCTAAGATGTTGAATGTACTGAGCTTTTTGAACTTGTGCTCTGCGGGACACAGAAGGTTTTGTAAACGCTTGTCTGTTTCTCAGCTGACGCATAGTTTGGGTTCTGTCAAACTTTCTTTTAAAACGCTTTAGCGCTCTGTCGATATTTTCTCCGTCTTTTATTGGAATTATTAACATAAGTATTTCACCTCCTCTCTTTTAGCGCGGCAAAAATAAATAAAAATCTGATATATTTTTTATTGAACTTAAAAAAATAACTCTAATTCTTTGATATATTTTGATGAATTTAAGTTGCGGGTTTATATTCTTTGTTGTCAATGATCATTTTTGCTATTATTTCACGCAATATTTCAGAAGTACCCCCTCCTATGGGGCCTAACCTACTGTCTCTAAATAATCTTGCCATAGGATACTCTTCCATATAGCCATAACCACCTAAAAACTGAAGACACTCATAAATTACCTCATCTGCAATTTTTGTTGAAAGCAGTTTTGACATTGTTGCTTCTTTAACTACATACTCACCATTGTCTAGTCGGGCAGCTACATTATAGTTAAAAACTTTACTCATTTCAACCTGGCTGGCTAGGTCTGCCACTTTGTGCCTTAGGGCTTGAAATTTATCAATCGTTTGTCCAAATGCCATTCTCTCTGACATATAATCCAATGCATATTCAATTGCAAACTCAGCTCTGGCATGAGCATTGATTCCCATAATGAGACGCTCCAAAGCAAAGTGCTGCATAATGTATCCAAATCCTTTGTTTTCTTCTCCCATTAAATTTGACGCGGGAACCTCAACATTATCAAAAGCAATTTCACCGGTGTCAGATGCTCTCCATCCTAATTTATCAAGCTTGGTTGCTGAAATTCCCGGAGTATCCCTATCTACTATAAAGATACTCATTCCTTTATTGCCCAACTCTGGATTTGTTTTAGCTGCCACCACTAAATAATCAGAATATACACCGTTTGTGATAAAAGTCTTTGAGCCATTTAGAATGTATTTATCTCCTTTTTTTACAGCTGTTGATTTCATTCCGGCAACATCGCTTCCACCGAAAGGTTCAGTAATACAAAGACATCCTATTTTTTCTCCGTTAATGCTAGCCGTTAAATATTTTTGCTTAATATCTTCACTTCCTTCTTTATTAACGTGTGTCATGGCTAAATAAGCATGTGCCCACATAGCCGCTGCAAAACCACCTGAATTGATGTGTTGCATTTCTTCCAGAAAAATTACAGTATAAAACAAATCTAAATCCATCCCACCATATTTTTCGGGATAAGCCAACCCAAAATAGCCCATTTCACCAAATTTCTCCCAAATGAAACGGTCTATAATTCCGGTTTGTTCCCATTTTTCGATATGAGGTACAACTTCTTTTTGTAAAAACTCTCTAAAGCTTTTTCTAAATAATTCGTGTTCTTCTGTAAAGTAAGAGATATTCATTTTTTTCTTTTTGTTTAATAACCAATAATAAAGGCTATTGCTTTTTTTATTTTACTGTCAAATATAAGGCAAATCTCTCAAATTTATGGATAGGAAACCCTTCGATATTTTTCAACTCTTCAAGTTCATTAATTCCTTCGTGAAGGTATCGATAATCTACAATTTCTTTTGCTAGTTGAAAATTAATAAAAGGAAGAATGGCTATATCTGAAGCAGATGCTTTATTAATGTTTATTTTTTCAATCAAAGGCTTTTCTTTGACCGTAAATTCTTCGATAATTCTTTTTACTACTGCATTTTCAAGCCCATATACATCATAAAGTTGTTCGTCAGTTAAAAAACCATTCAATCGTTCTCTGTAATCGATAATTCTCTTTGATAAAACTGCTCCTACACCATATACTTTTTGAAGTTGTTCTGCATCAGCTTTGTTTAAGTCAATTTTTTGAGCAAAGCTTTTTTCTTTTTTATTGAAGTTGTAATTATTTTTGGGTTTTGGATTGATTACCCATTCAGGAAATTGAAAATAAGGACTTATGTTGTTTAAAACCGAGTCTGAAACCTGAGTCACC
>NZ_CAXBAN010000177.1:0-5408 GCF_963973675.1 uncultured Planktosalinus sp.
GCTAGTCCGATTTCATAGTTTGTTAGCTCTCTCAATAATTGAAAGTTACCATTCGTGAGTTGAGTTCCGTTCACTGTGCTGAAAACCATTCCACGTTGAAGACCTTTTTGGGCTGCATCGCTGTTAGGAATCACATACCGAATATACCCAAATACATTTGTTTCACTTCCCGGATAAAAAATAAGACCGTATTCCATCCCGTTGCTTAAAAGAATTCCGGCCAATGAAGCTTCAAGCTCTCTGTAATCTTCAACAATAAAACTAAATCGATCCTGAGGAGCTGTAATTGCATTGAAAAGATCTTCAGGACTTGAATAGGACTCTAAAAACTCATTTAATTCTGCTTGGCTTTCAAAACGATTGTTTGCCAAATCAGGAACATCGGGTTTATAGAGGTACCAAATATTCATAGCTTTATAAACAAAATCCTGGATTTCCTGTGTTGTGGCATTTCCAATGGTATCATCAAAATCTTCAAAACACGAGTGAAAACTCATGGAAGAAATTAGTAAGGTAAAAATCAAAACACACTTTTTCATAAGGTAAACTTTGGAGTACAAGTTGTTATCAAACTTTAAAAATAGTGACATTATTGCAATTTGCAATTATTTTGTAACAAAATTAGACGTTATTCGTCATCATTATGAACACGACACTAAAAACCACCAGCCAAGCATGCAAAAGCACGAGTTTTTAAATATTGTGATGCCCATCAAAGATAAGCTTTACAGAATGGCTAAACGTATTTTGATTTCACATGATGAAGCTGAAGATGCTGTACAGGAAGTGTTTTTAAAGTTGTGGAATGGCAAAGAAAAGATAAAGAATTATTCAAAACCCGAAGCCTTTGCAATGACAATGACCAAAAATTATTGTTTAGACAGATTGAAATCAAAACAAGTAACAAATCTGACCATTGTGCATCATAATTATAAAAGCAATGATTCACGTACTGAAGACCAGGTGGAAGCAAATGACGGCGTTGGTTTGGTTTTTGAAATCATGAAGCAGTTGCCGGAACAACAACGTATAATTTTACAATTACGGGATGTCGAGGAGTATGAATACAGTGAAATTGCTGAAATTATGGAAATGAATGAAACAGCCATACGGGTAAACCTGTCCAGGGCACGTAAAATGGTAAGAGAAGAATTAATTAAAAAGTACAATTATGGACTTACAAAAAATTGAACAATTACTTGAGGCTTATTTTGAAGGACAAAGTAGTCTTGAAGATGAAAAGAGGTTAAAAGCCTATTTTTCAAATTCTGAGGTAGCCCCTCATTTGGAACCTTACCGCGAATTGTTTGTGTCATTTGTTCAAGCAAAAGCAGAAAAGTCTGATGCCAAACTAAAATCACTACAAGCTGAAAAGCAGGGAGTACATAAAATACTAAAACAATGGTATTCTATTGCCGCCTTACTTGTAGTTGCTTTGGGAGTCACCTTTTTTATACAAACCAATTCCAATTCTATTTCAAAAGCAGAACAAAGAGAAGCCGAAATAGCTTTTGAAAAGACAAAAGAAGCACTTAACTTTTTCTCTTATCAGTTTAATGAAAGTGCTCAAAAACTTTCAGTTTTGAACGAGTTCGGGCATTCAGCTAATAAAATCTTTAAATAATCTATAACACTTAAAATCCAAAAACAATGAAAAAAATAATTGCAATACTGGCAGTCACATTAATTTCCCAAACTATATTCAGTCAAGGGATATTTGACAAATTTGAAAACCAAAATGATGTATCATCACTTGTGGTGACAAAAAGCATGTTTAAATTGATGAGTAAAATTGATTTGAGCAGCGATGACCCTGAAGCTCAAAGCTATTTGAAAATGGTTGAAAACCTTGAAGATATTAAAATATTTACAACGGGTAATAGCGATAAGGCTTCAGATATGAAACGAACGGTCGAAAACTATTTGAAATCGACCACTTCACTCTCTGAATTGATGCGCGTAAATGATGATGGACAAAACATTCGTTTTTATGTTAAGGAAGGAAAAAATGACAACTATGTTAGTGAGCTGTTTATGTTTATGGAAGACTCTACAAGTTCAGACAGTAAGGCTGTTATCATGAGTATAACCGGAAATATTGATTTGCGACAAATTTCGCAGTTGACTGCAGATCTTAAGGTTCCCGGAAGCGAGCAGTTAAAAGATATTGACAAGAAAAAAACCAATAAATAAGCCCCTATGAAAACATTTGTAATTACCCTATCAGTTTTTGTAGCTGCTATTGTTGTGAGTTCCTGTTCCAATAATGCAAGTTTACAAAAGTATTATGTAGAAAAACAAAATGACAACGCGTTTATAAGCCTTGATTTGCCTTCCAGTTTAATTTTAACCGAAGACAATACACTAAGCGAAGAACAGTTAAAAACTGTGAAAAGTATAAAAAAAGTAAATATGCTGGCTTTAGAAGTAAATGAATTAAATAAAGCGGCATATGAATCTGAAAAAGAACGTGTGCAAGCAATTTTAAACAATGAAGCTTATGAAACATTGATGAAGTATGGATCAAATAAACAAGGAGCAACCTTGAAGTTTACCGGGGAAGATGATGCCATTGATGAACTTATTATATTTGCTTCAGATGAAGAAAGAGGGTTTGCTTTGTTTAGAGTAATCGGAGATGATATGAACCCATCCAGTATTATGAAATTGATGGACAGTGTCAATACCAATAACTTTGATTTTTCATTTATGAAAGAATTTGGCAGTGCACTGAATTAAATTTAAAAAAGAGTATAAAAACAAAAAGTCCTTCCAAACCGGAAGGACTTTTTTGTGCGAAATAAAAAGTTATTGAATTAGGCTAAAGCCCTTATTTTACTTTGTTTACGATTGCAGCAAAAGCCTCAGGGTGGTTCATTGCTAAATCAGCCAGAACCTTGCGGTTCAATTCGATGTTGTTAGCTTTTACTTTACCCATAAACTGTGAATAAGACATTCCGTGCTGTCTTGCACCTGCATTGATACGGGTGATCCACAATGAACGGAAGTTTCTCTTTTTTGCTCTGCGGTCTCTGTAAGCGTATACCAATGCTTTTTCAACTGCATTTTTTGCAACTGTCCAAACATTTTTACGTCTTCCAAAGTATCCTTTGGCTTGCTTCATCACCTTTTTTCTTCTGGCTCTTGAAGCGACTGAATTTACTGATCTTGGCATAATTAAATTTGTTTTTTGTAGCAGGCGGGTGAATATCACCACTTAAATTACTTACTCAGACTTTGTGTCTTTTTTGTAGCCCATCTCCAGGGTTATTAAATTGATTTAACCGGTAAAGGTTTTTACTTCAATCGTACCTGTAAGCTTAAAACGCTTTTTGGCACTGGAATTTGTTTTCATTTTAGGCATCTTTCCTAGTTTTTGTTTATTTACTTCGCACTTTCTTTTATTAATAGAATTTGCTTCTATTAACTATATTTTCATATCAATTTGTTTTACCTACTTGGAAAACAGTATTATTTTGTTTTCTTGGGAGCGAGAAACATAATCATTCTCTTGCCTTCCAATTTTGGAAGTTGTTCTACTTTTGCCACTTCTTCCAAATCCTGAGCAAGACGCAATAAAAGAATTTCACCTTGATCTTTAAAAACGATAGAGCGGCCTTTAAAAAACACAAAGGCTTTTACTTTTGCTCCATCTTTAAGGAACTTTTCGGCGTTCTTTTTCTTAAATTCATAATCGTGATCATCTGTTTGAGGTCCAAATCGAAGTTCTTTGATTACAACTTTTGAAGCTTTCGCTTTTAGTGCCTTTTCCCTTTTCTTTTGTTCATAGATGTATTTTGAATATTCCATGATTTTACAAACGGGAGGGTTTGCATTGGGCGAAATTTCTACAAGGTCAAGGCCTTGTTCTTCCGCCATTGCTAATGCTTTTTTAGTGGGGTACACCCCAACTTCAACATTATCACCTACAAGGCGCACTTCTTCAGCTCGAATTTTTCGATTAATGTTATGCTGGTCTTCTTTGATTACTCGACCAACACCTCTACTTCTTTTTCTTCTTATTGCTATGGCTAAAAATTTTAGTTAAACGTTAAACTCTATTTTATTTTTATTAATGTCTTTTTCTATTAGTTTTATAAACTCTGCGATGCTCATTGATCCTAGATCTCCTTCGCCATGTTTTCTTACAGATACTGTTTCGTTCTCTTCTTCCTGCTCACCTACAATCAGCATGTATGGGACTTTCCCGGTTTCTGCGTCCCTAATTTTTTTGCCAATTGTCTCACTCCTGTTATCTGCGAGGGCGCGAATTTCGTTATTTTCTAGCAAATTTAAAACTTTTTTACTGTATTTCTCAAATTTCTCACTCAGAGAGAGGATACTAACTTGCTCGGGCATGAGCCAAAGTGGGAAGTTTCCACCTGTATGCTCAAGCAAAATAGCGATGAATCGTTCCATGCTTCCAAAAGGAGCGCGATGAATCATCACAGGTCGGTGCAATTCATTATCACTACCTTTATATGTGAGGTCAAAACGTTCCGGCAAGGTATAATCTACTTGTATTGTTCCAAGCTGCCAACTTCTTCCAAGAGCGTCTTTTACCATAAAGTCTAATTTTGGGCCATAAAAAGCAGCTTCACCTTCTTCCAAAACAAAATCCAAATCTTTATCCTTTACCGCACTTATAATAGCTTGTTCAGCTTGTTCCCAAAGTTCGGTACTTCCAATGTATTTTTCTGGTTTGTTGGGGTCTCTTAAAGACACCTGTGTGGTAAAGTTTTCAAAACCTAAAGAATTAAAAACATACAATACCAGGTCAATTACTTTCTTGAATTCTTCATCCAATTGGTCTGGCGTGCAAAAAATATGTGCGTCATCTTGTGTAAATCCTCTAACTCTTGTCAGTCCATGAAGCTCTCCGCTTTGTTCGTAACGGTATACTGTGCCAAACTCGGCAAAGCGTTTAGGTAGGTCTTTATAAGACCATGGTTTAGAATTATATATTTCACAATGATGTGGACAGTTCATGGGTTTTAATAAAAACTCTTCTCCTTCATGTGGAGTGTGAATGGGTTGAAAACTGTCTTCGCCATATTTAGCATAATGTCCTGAAGTGACATACAATTCTTTTTGACCTATATGAGGTGTCACTACCATTTCATAGCCGGCTTTCTTTTGGGCAGCTTTTAAGAAATTTTCAAGTCTTTCACGCAAAGCAGCTCCTTTGGGTAGCCAAAGTGGAAGTCCTTGTCCAACTTTTTGAGAAAACGTAAAGAGCTCAAGTTCTTTTCCTAATTTTCTATGATCTCTTTTTTTGGCTTCTTCAAGTAAGTGGAGGTATTCTGTAAGTTCTTTTTGTTTTGGAAATGAAATTCCATAGATACGGGTAAGCTGTTTGTTGTTTTCATCTCCTCTCCAGTATGCACCGGCAACATTCAACAATTTAA
>NZ_CAXBAN010000178.1:0-5403 GCF_963973675.1 uncultured Planktosalinus sp.
ATAGCATCTCTTAAAGCAGTACCGGTTTCACCACCTGTATAACTGGTGTAGCGGTTGTCTCTCAATTGGTTTAATGTAGTAAGAGCCTGTCCTGTTTGACCTAACTCATATTGAGCTTCTGCTTTATTTAAAATGGCTTCTTCTGCTCTTAAAATTTTAATGTCAACCTGCCCGTTAAACTGGCCCGGTCTTCCAAAAAGTTTTCTAATAGCGTTGAATTCCATATTTGATGCATTGTTTGAAGCAGGTAAAATATGGGCTTCTTTTCTAATATCCTCATCAGAATACAATTGGAAAAGTTCATAAGATGCTACATACTCAGGAATTAAAGTAGTTACGTTTCCTTGACTCCAGGTTACCCCAATGTTCAGGTTAAGAACAGTAGCTTCATTTGGAATATAAAATAATAATCCATCTTGAGTGGTGTCATCCCAAAGTCCAACAACACTTTCTCTAGGAGCAACAGCTGTTGAAACATTGTTTGCTGCGTTAATTGCATTTTGCCATTGACCCATATATAGATATGCTCTGGAAAGAAGTGTGTTAACAGCATCTTTGTTCAATCTTCCAGGGTCGTTTGAAGCATTGATGTTTGCAGCGGCAAATGTTAAATCATCTACAATGTTTTGATATACGTCGCTAACCGATGCACGTGCTGGTTCAACAAGTGGTTCTGGTTCAGTAACATATGCAACACCCAAGCTTCCATTAGCATCACCTGATTGAGTTGGTATTTTACCAAATACTCTTACCAGGTCAAAATGTGCCATTGCTCTCAAGGCTCTTGCTTCTGCTTCAATATTTGCTCTATTTTCACCTTCAAAATCTTGAAGATAGAATAACAAATTATTTGCTCTGTAAATTACAGTATATGCATCAGCATAAAATCCTCTTACAGTTGCAGTAGGAAGGTATTCGAACTCGTGTAAATACCTTTTTGTTCTTCTTCCTCTTTGAGCTAAGGTTACATTGTCTGATATAACATCGGGAATACTCAACATTGATCCTGCATCACTACTTCCGAAGTATCCGGCTCTTGTAAGGGCGCTATAGGCACCTCTAATTCCATTTTCAAAATCTGAAGCAGTCACGAATGCGTTTTCTGATGCAAAGCTATCATATGGAATTTGGTCTAGATCTTTTTCACAAGAAGCAAAACCTCCCACGATTAAAATCGTAAATAATACTTTATAAACTATTTTTTTCATTTTTCTATTTTTTTTTGATTAGAAACTAACATCTATACCTACTTGGAAAGACTTTGTTTGTGGATAACTAAATAAAGTAGCTTCTCCAGGAGCAACAGTGTTTACAAAGTCAATTGTTTCACCAGAAGAAATACCTACTTCAGGATCACCGAAAAACTCTGTAAACGTCAACAAGTTTTGACCTTGTACATACACTCTTAGTGAATTAAGAGGGCTTCTCTCCAATAATGCAGATGGGAAATTATAAGAAAGCACAATATTTCTCATTCTTATAAAGTCACCTTTTTCAAGGAATCTGTCAGATGCCTGAACTTCTGTTCTGTATATTGGGCTAGGTAAAACATTCGTGTCACCTGGCTGTTGCCAGTAATTAAATGCTCCAACGTGGTGGTTTCCGTTTGGAGATACACCATCAGTTTCAATAGCAGCTCTGTTAAAGTTATTGATATAGTTTCCTGCTTTGAAGATAAAGTCAGCTCTTAAACCAATTCCTTTATAAGATAAGTTGGTAAAGAATCCACCTTCAACTTCAGGAATAGAAGATTTACCGGTAAGCACTCTGTTGTCTGATTCGCTTTCCGGAAGGTCTTCAAAACGATAGGTACCTCCATCTTCACCAAAATACAATGGAGCACCCGTGTTTGGATCAACTCCTGCATATTGTAGTAAATAGTGCTGATTTAAGGCTTCACCTTCACGGTATAGGATGTTAAATGCGTTTGGAATAATGTCTTCTCCATCAGGTAGTTCAATGATTTTATTTTCCATAATACCAGCATTACCACCCACTGTCCAAGTGAAAGAATTTTTTCTGATAATGTCACCTTGAAGTGATATTTCAAAACCTGAGTTTTCAATTTCACCTAAGTTTCCACCAATTCCACCAACACCTGCTTCATCAGCAGTAGGGATGGTAAATAGAAGGTCAGTTGTGTTTCTCTTGAAGTAATCAAAAACAGTTCTTAATCGGTTGTTAAACATATTCAACTCCAATCCAATGTTAGTAGTTTCGGTTGTTTCCCATTGTAATTCAGGGTTACCAACGTTTGATGGAATTGTTGCAGAACCTCCGGGATAAGCCCCAAAAGCAACTAAATCCTGCGGAGCATATCTGTTAATACCGTTTCTGTTACCAACTGTACCATAAGAAGCTCTCAATTTCAAATCATTGACTGCGTCCACAGCAAAGAAATCTTCTTTTGCAATGTTCCAACCAAGACTCGCACTGTAAAACGTACCAAACTCATTTCCTTTACCAAAGTTTGAAGAACCATCAGTTCTGACAGATGCAGTTGCTAAATACCTTTCCTTGTAGTTGTAGTCAGCAAATAATCCATAAGATACTAAAGTCAATCTATTTCTGTTGGTAGTTCCAATAGTAACCTCAGCAGCATTTACTTGAGTTGTCAAAAGTGCTGACGGGAACCCTCTACTGGTTACTCTGTAGAAGTTGTTTTCGTTGAAATTGTATTCAAATAGACCCAGTACATTCAAGTTGTGACCTGACTCTGAATTTAAGCTATAGTTTAACCTGTTGCTCAACGTCATATCTAGTCTCTGCGTTCCATTGTCTGTTTTCAACCCGGGGAAATTAGGGTCTCCAATCAGGTTTTGAAGGATACCACCAGGTTTAGAGTAGCTTTCTCTTCTATAATTTACGTGGTTGATTGCTGTACCAAAGGTGTATGTGAAATTGTCAGTAAATTTAACTGTTGTATTCACACTTGCCAACATTACGTTTGTAATTGTGTTTTCAGGTTCAGAAAGTAAGGCTCCTCTGATTGAGAACCCTTGATGAGTTGGATTGTATATAGGGTCACCATTTTCATCCAATTCTGGATTTCCGTTTTCATCCAATTGAAATTCCGGTTCATAAGCATTGTAAATGTACATTGCTCTAAACGGGTTTTGAACGTTGTTTCTATCACGAGGTTCATCACTTGTAGATCTTGAATAACCAACGTTGGCGCTTACTGATAACCACTCTTTGGCATCAAAATTCAAGTTCAATCTCGTGTTAAGTCTTTCAAAACCATCAATGTTATCAATGATACCGGTGTTTCTATCGTGTCCTACTGAGAAAAAGTAATCCATATTTTCAGCACCACCAGAGAAAGAAACATTGTTTGATTGTACAATACCATCCTTAAGAAGAACGTCTTGCCAATCATTTGCATTGTCTAAGAGAAACTGTCTTTCAGGTGATCCAGGTTCAGTAGTTACACCAGGTCTTGATCCTGCAGCAACAACACCGAGGGCAAATAATTCAGCTTCATACTGCATTTTTTGCTCAGCGTTCATCATTCTAAAGTTGTCTTTAGTTTTGCTGATTACACCATACCGTGAACTGAACCTAACAGTTCCTTCAGTATTTCTTTTACCGCTTTTAGTTGTAATTACTACAACACCATTGGCTCCACGAGAACCATATTGTGCTGTTACAGCGGCATCTTTTAAGATGGTGATGTTTTCAATGTCTTCATTTGCGATAGAAGCCAAATCCTGCTCTCTAATTGGAGCACCATCTACAATGTATAAAGGAGATGAGGCACCTGCAACAAGTGATCCCATACCTCTAATTCTTACGAAAGCACCTTGACCGGGCTTTCCGTTTGCTGCGGTAACTTGTACACCGGCAGCTTTACCTTGTAAAAGGTTGTCAATACTTGTAGTTGGAGTTAACTGGTTGATTTCTTCTGCAGAAATCGCTACAACAGCCGAAGTTTGAACCGTTTGGTTCCTTCTGGTGTATCCTGTTACGACTACAGCATCTAATTCTGCAGCATCAGGCTGAAGTTTTAGATTTACAGTATTTGTAGCAGGAGTTATAGCTACTTCTTGAGTTGTAAAACCAAGGTAACTGAATACTAACGTTTGACCAACTTCAGCATTAATGGAATAATTTCCATCAAAGTCTGATTGTGTTCCTGTGTTAGTACCTTTTACAATAATGTTCACTCCTGGTAACGGTAAGTCGATGTCATCGGTTACGGTTCCGGAGATTGTTTTTTGTTGCGCAAAACTTATTTGCACAATGAACGCCAGTAATAGCGTTAGAATTCCACTAAACTTTGTTGTCATTTTTATGATTTATTTAAATTAGCCAACGCCAAAATTCATAATTAAAACTTAATAAAACAACTTTTGTAAGCTAAAATTTAGTTTTTTTTACTATTACGTTAATTAATTGTTAACGGTATTTAAAATTTAGAATTTAAGCTTAGGTGGATTTTTGTGTTTGAAAACCTGAAATTCTGACCTTTAGAGGTGCCATTGGCAATATTAAACCTGAAAATACCAGCTTTTGTATTGAGCCCTATTCCTATACCAAAACTGTATAATTGACTTTTTAAATCCAAAATTGGGTTTTCAAAATAGGCAAAATCAACTATTGAGTGAAGATATGTTTGGTAATTCAGCAAATATCTGTACTCTGTATTTAGAACAGAATGCATTGTTGCATCAATACTATTTTCATTAAATCCTCTTATGCTATTAATTCCCCCAAATCGAAACAACTCATTTGTAAGATAATTCTCTGAAGCCAAATAAGAGGTCGAGTTATTGACAAAAAAACTATTGATATCATTAAAGTTAAAAATGTGACTTGCTTTAAAGTTTATTCTGAATTGATTTGTGTTTGTTTTTTTTTCAGTTCTTGTTCCTATTTCATTAGTGATACTTAAAGTTGTTTTATTTGGAAACATTAAATTAGATTGTGGTTTTAAGTAATTCCCTCCAAATAAAAAATACTGAGATTTAAAATCAGCGATGGGGCTTCCTGCAAGCGCTTCCTCTAGAAGACTGTTGGACTCATACTCTTTGTATCCAATAAACACCTTGGTTTTAGGGTTGAACCTGTAGTTTGTGAGGATGTTTTTTTCAACAGTTGAATATGTACTGTCTCTTTTAAAGAGTTCCAAGCCTGCTTCTACACCTATTGGTGATTGAAACAAATAAGGCAGTTCCAGATTTACTTCAAATTGTTCCTGGTTTCCACCATCATTTTTGTATTGAAGATCGAGTCGTTCACCAAAATTTAAGTTATTACTCAGCACTAAATTTAAATACCCGTTTAATTCAAACTTGTTGGTTTCCTCATTGGTTGTAAAACCTAATATACCATCAAAAAGATTGTTGGGTACTTTTTCAAGGTAGAGGTACAATTCGGTTTGATCTTTTGTGAAGAGTACTT
>NZ_CAXBAN010000179.1:0-5309 GCF_963973675.1 uncultured Planktosalinus sp.
GGAGTTTTTGAAGTGCGGCATCAATCGTGATTAGTTGATCTGCATCCATTTCTGAGATTATAAAATGATCTTCTAAGGGAATCTTGCTTGCACCGTTTCCTCGTTTATTTGCTTTTTTAGACCTGGCTGCTTCCAGAAGGATCCTTCTCATGGTTGTGGCAACAATTGCATAAAAATGAGACCTGTTCTGAAAATCTGTATTTTGACCAAGTAATCTTAAATAAGCCTCATGAACAAGTCCGGTGGTATTTAAGGTGTGATCTTGATTTTCCTTGATCATGTACTTATGAGCCATTACTTTGAGTTGCTCATAAATAATAGGAATAATTTTATCTACCACCTGTTCATTGCCGGCCTGGTGTTTGTTTAATAAAATAGTAATTGGTTGGTTTGACTTCCCCATGAATTTATAAATTTAAAAAAAACTTTTGGTAAAAATTTGGGGATTGGAAGTCTAAATATACTTTATTTTTTAGAAGAGATAAAATTAATTTGAATTTGTAGCAATCTTAGTTTTGTAATACTGATAAAGTTTGTCGGGTTTTGCACCAAATAACTTCATAAAATGAATCCGCCAAAAATGAAACTGAAGCCGCCAAATGCCTTTTTTAAGATATCTTCTGGCGGAAGAAGAAACAGGTTTGGACAGCACAGTAAAAGTAGTTCGCCTATAAAGTTCAGCTATCAAAACATTGTCTTCATAAATGATGTATTTTTCATCATAGCCACCTATTTCTTCAAATAGTGTTTTGGTTACAAAAAGACTTTGATCGCCACCCCGAAAATATTTCACGTTAAACCTTGTAAACCACCCAGCAAGTCTTAGCCACCAGTGGTTGCTGTCAAACCGCATACGGAAACATCCGGCTTTATGGTTTTTTTTTATGGCGTTCAATATCAAAGTATCAAAGCTTTTTGGCGGAATGGTGTCTGCATGTAAAAAATACAAAATCGCATTTGATGCAACTTTAGCACCGGCGTTCATCTGCTTAGCCCGGCCTTTTTTGGTTTGAATTACTTTGCTGTTATTATTAATTGCTACCGCAACGGATGCGTCGGTGCTTCCACCATCGGCTACAATAATTTCTAGGGGTCCGCTTGCGTTGTTTTTTAAATAGGGGAGCAGCACCTTGAGGTTTTCTTCTTCATTCAATACCGGAATGATGATGCTCAGTGTCATGGGTTATTTTTTTTCGTTCAAGTCCCAGTTATAATCCAGGAAGTTCACCTTGGCATTAGGGTTGATTTTTACATCGGTATATTGACTGACATAATGTGCCAGTGAACGAATACCGTTCACCAGATAATCCTTTTCATACCATTTAAAAATGTTTGAAAGTTGCAATTCGTTTTCAGAAATATTGTTTTCAGGCGAATTGATAAACTCACGTGTTACTTGATCCAATTGTTTGTCAAGTTGTTCTGAAGTAAAGGCTTTGTTATACAATTTAGGGCAAGAAACCGAGGCGCAATTAATGGCAAAATGAATGCGGGGTTCATTCATTTTACGTAATATATTGTGTTCAATGTCATTGAGTGAAATCGATTCGTTGCCCAATTGGATGAATTTTTGTCCCCAGGGGTTACGAATGTCTTTGATGCTTTTAAGAGGATAGTGTTCCAGGATCAATTCAACCGTAAAAGCATTATAAACATTGATATAATAAGCGAGTTTTTTGTTTTTGCTCCAGCTTTCTTCGGGAGGGTTTTGTGATACTAGGTCAAGGTATTTTTTTAACTCCATACGGTCTTTTAAGAAGCCTTTGTAATTGACATTACCTTGGTGATCAACGTGCTTTTGAAGCAATTCATCCCAAAGCGAATGGTCTGACTTCTGCTCATTGGAATATGCGAATGAACAAATTGTAACGATGAATATTAATAATGCTTTTTTCATAGGATTTGATTAGCAACACCCACCACCATCATAGTGGAAGGTTGATTCACTGATAAATAGATCATCACGACCCAGTGCGGCCAAAGCTCCGGCAGTTTTGTCACAAATGGCCAGCGGCTGATTTTTTAAAAGAATATGTCCTTTTTTGTCATCCAGAAACGGTTCATCACCAAAATAAATGGCAGCTTTTCCGGTAAAAATACAGGGTCCGTCTTCAGGCATTGGGTCTTTGATAGCAGCAACTTCTATTGACTCGATGTAAATGAGTTCATCGGTTGGATAGTGTTTGGGGTCAAGGATGCGATAAGGTTTCCGGGCGCGTATTTCTATGGTTCCAAATCCGGCATCGGTGAGTGCTTTGACATAGTCATCAATAGGCAAACTACCACTTAGGCAGAGTGCACGCAAGCGGTCGTCATTACGCAGGGTGTCGTTCATAGGTTGCTCACAAGTGGGGTCGCTCATTACCAATTTTCCGTGGGGCTTCAAAACACGGTACATTTCTGCTATGGCCTTTTTTAAATCTTCAGCCTTGAAGATATTGAACAAACAGTTTTGAGCGGCCACATCAATGGAATTCTCTTCAACGGGAAGGTTTAGGGCGTCACCTTTTTTGAGTTCTACAAACTCACTTTTGAACCAGGGGTTTTGTGTTTCTGCTTCAATAAAGTTTTTGCGGGAAGCTTCCAGCATTTCATCAACCATATCCACGCCAATCACACCTCCTTTTTGTCGATTAAAATAGGCAAATTGCAAGAGTTCCATACCACCTCCAACGCCCACATAAAGCATTTTTGGGTTGTTGGAAAGGTCACGGGCGTGAACTGTGCTTCCGCAGCCATAGTTCATTTCCTGCATGATTTTCGGGATTTTAAGTCCGGGTAATTCCCAAATGGGATTGGTTGTGCAGCATAAGCCCACGTCAGGGGTGAGTGCAGCTTCTTTGTAAAGGTCGTAAGTGGTGTCGAGGTAGTTCATAAATTTTCCTTTCCTATCTCCTCCCAAAAGAGGGAAATGTATTGGGTCTTTAAGTTTATAAATTTGTTATTAATTCTTTAAATAAGGTCACAAGTTGAGGTTCGGCTTTGTCGGCCATAGCCATGATTTCTTTGATATTGACCGGCGCTAAATTTTCCGGGTCACATTCATCTGTTAATACTGAAATTGCAATGACGGGCAGTTTAAGGTGATTGGCGACAATTACTTCAGGCACGGTGCTCATACCTACGGCATCGGCCCCCATAATTTTTAACATACGGTATTCGGCGCGGGTTTCCAGTTGTGGACCAACCACCGAAACGTAAACGCCCTGATGTAACCTTATGTTTTTTTCTTTTGCAATTGAAATAAGGTCTTTGCTCATTTTGTTGTCATAAGGCGCACTCATATCCACAAAGCGTTCCCCCAATTGAGAAACGCCTTTAAATGCGAGTGGCGAATCGCCCTGTAGGTTTATGTGATCCTCTATAAGCATTAATTCGCCTTTTTTAAAATTGAGGTTGATAGCTCCTGCCGCATTAGACACCAATAGTTTTTTAATGCCCAACTGTTCCATAATGCGTACGGGGTAGGTTACATCCCACATAGAATAGCCTTCATAAATATGAAAACGCCCCTGCATCACTACGACTTTTTTTCCGGAGAGTTCACCAAAAAGAAACTTCCCTTGATGAAATTCCACAGTAGCTGTGGGAAAGTAAGGAATGTGATTGTAACTTACCTCCACTTCGATTGTAATGGCATCGGCAAGTTTGCCGAGTCCGGTACCCAATATGATGCCTACTTCAGGAGTCCCGAAGCCGCGGTCTTTTAAAAATTGCACTGTTTTGTTTAAATGTTCTTTCATTTTCTCACAAATCCTTCCGCAGTTAGCGGAGAAGGTTTTTTATTAATTATTTTTTAATAGATAGTCTTTTAAATCTTTGAATTCTTCCAAATCTTCATAGGTGTCGATATCATTTCGTTCATCCAATAGTGCGATCTGTTCGGTTTTTAGGTCTATTAAGGTGTCTTGCAAAACGGTATTGCTGCTCCAGTCTTTGTTTTCAAACAACGTGCTGTTGAGCTTGTTCATGCCTAAGAGGTAATAGCCGCCGTCTTCAGCAGGGCCAAGGACATAGTCATAGGTTTGTAAAGCATTAAAAGCTTTATAAATATCCTCAGTTGTTATGTCAAGCAAGTCAGTACCAATGATGATGATGTGTTGATATCCTTGTTTAAATCCTTTCTCAAAAGCGTTTTTCATTTTTTCGCCCAAATTACTACCGGATTGCACTTTTTTGATAAATTGGTCAGAAAATACATCGTCTTCTTCCACAAAATCAGAATAGTGTACTTCCTTAATGGCATCCAGTGGTTCAGTAATCAGTGCGGTATGCCGCAGTAAAACCTTGTAGATTTCTGTTGCAGCCACATCACCGATGGTTTTAGCCAAACGGGTTTTACATCTTCCGGGCACCGGGTTTTTTGAAAAAATAAGTAATAATCGGTTTGTTTCCATAAAATTTTAAAATACTTTTTCACCTGTTTCCAACCATTTACTCCATTTTTTAGAGTACGCATGAATTTTCTCAGTTTTATTTCCCTTGGTGTCGTAAACAGGCAGGTTGTTGTTTTTCCATGCAAAGATACCGCCATATAAGTTTTTAACTTTTGAATATCCGGCTTTTTGGAGCTGTTCGCCAATTTTTTCGGAACGCACTCCCACTGAGCAGTAGATGATAATTTCAGTATTTTTATTGGGTAGCAGCTTCATGGTTTTTTTTAACGAAAAGGTGTCAAAACCTACCCATAGCGCGTTTTTAATATGGCTTACTTTAAACTCCTCTTTTTCACGGGCATCCAGAAGGATTATACCTTTGGATTGTTGTTTAGTTTGTAATTGTTCTACCGAAATATAGGGAACGCTTCCGTTGTTGTACTTTTTTAATACGGTGTTGAGGGTTTCCTGACTGTATGTTTGGAAACTCAGGGTAAACAGCAGTATGTATAGTAAGTATTTCATTAGGCAACAGACCCCTGACAACTGCTTCCGGCACCGGCTGTGCAGCCATAGCAGTGTTGTGAGATAATAATATTTCTGTTGTTCAACAAATCTTCGTTGTAATCTTTGATGTGCTTGACTTTACTGTCCACTTTAAGCCCCAGCATCTGGTTAAAGTCGCAGTCATACAACCAGCCGTCCCAGCTTATGGACAGGGTGTTTTTACACATCACATTTTCCACTGCAGCCGGATTGTAAGCTTCCACCAGGGCATACATATAGTCTTCATAATTTTCGGAGGCGATGAGGTAATCCAGAAATCGGGAAATGGGCAGGTTGGTAATAGCAAAGAGCTTATGGAACTGGATGTCAAAATCTTCCTTTAATGCCTTTTTAAAGTCTTTTTCCATACTTGTCTGATCGCCGGGA
>NZ_CAXBAN010000180.1:0-5214 GCF_963973675.1 uncultured Planktosalinus sp.
AAATTTGCAATAGCTTCAATTGTAAACACCATGAGGTCTATTGTCATATCGCTTGAAGGAACTGACGTTTATATTACAATTGACAAAGAAGTTCTTCCTGATGCTATCAAAAACCAATTTGGCGCAAAAGTGGAGGCCTCAGATATCCCTGATGATGCTAAAATAAAGTTTTTTATGGTTGGATGGGAAGGTAACGAATAAAAGCATTTATGATATTCTTGAAAAGCCCTGAAAAAATCAATCTTCAGGGCTTTTTTTAATTGACTGAGATTAAAAGTTAAATTTCAAACTTAGTATATTGTATATTTACAATGCAATGAACTGATTTTTTATGCTAACAAAACAAGCTAAAACAGAATTAAGAGAAGAGCTTTTTAGACATTTAGACGGCATTGCCGTTGCTCCTGTTGCTCATCAATTTTTTAAAAGGAATATTTCAAAATATATACTTTCAACTAAACAGCACAAACTTTCAGAGGTCTCAAAATTTTTCAATGCCAATGAAGGGTATTTGAATGTTGCTTTAAGAGTTTTAGCCTCTCAAGGATGGGTTGAATATACCATCAATAATTCAACTAATGAAGTTTTAATACAATTAAATGAGCGAAGTGAAACAGCATTTTCATTATTCAAATATTATGGTTTTGCGGTTGAATTTTTAGAATTATCAAGAAACTTTCATCCTAAAGAATCCAATCCAGCAGATTTTTATAAAATTCAAAAACTTTTAGAAGAATTTCAATCAATAAGTTTCAGTAGCTCTGAAAACAGTCTTCAAAATGAAATTCAACATCAAGTTTTCAAACACCTTGAAGGTGCCCTTGTTGGGCCACTGACAGTAGCATTGGCTATGAATGGTTTTTTTCATAAATACTTTATGGAAGTATCATTCAGAGCTGAAGAGTATCACGAAGACCCTGAAAGTTTTCGTAAAATCCTTGATTTTTATACGTTTCTTAACTGGTTTGAAAAAAAGGAACACACCTATACCTTTACAGATAAGGGATTGTTTTTTGCAAAAAGGGCCTCAGCATATGGAGTTACTGTATCTTATATCCCCACGTTTAATAATATTGAGGATGTTTTGTTTGGCAACTATGCAACTATACGTGAAAACCCAAAAAATAAAACTGAAATTCACGTTGACAGAGTCATGAATGTTTGGGGAAGTGGTGGAGCACATACTGCCTATTTTAGAGAAATTGATGACATAATTATTGAAATTTTTAATAAGCCCATAGATGAACAGCCCAAAGGTATTCTTGATATGGGTTGTGGAAACGGTGCCTTTTTAATACACCTGTTTGATGTGATTGAACAACGTACACTAAGAGGAACCCTGCTTGAAGATTACCCTTTGTTTTTGGTGGGTGTAGATTTCAATAAAGAAGCACTGAAAGTAACGCGTTCCAACCTTGTAAATGCTGACATTTGGGCCAAAGTTATTTGGGGAGACATTGGAGATCCCGATCAACTTGAAAACAGAATTTATCAGGACTACTCGATTCATTTAGGGGAATTGCTCAATGTGAGGACTTTTTTAGACCACAACAGAATTTGGACACAACCAAAAGATACAAATCAAACGGCAAGTGGAAAGTCTACAGGTGCATTTGCTTTTCGAGGAAAAAAATTAAACAACAATCTTGTAGCGCTCAATTTAAAAGAACATTTTCAAAAATGGGAGCCTTATATAAAGAAGCATGGCCTGTTATTAATTGAGCTTCACACACTTCCCCCTGGTTTAGCTTCTAAAAACATAGGAAAGACAGCTGTTACAGCCTATGATGCAACCCACGGTTTTTCAGATCAATATATTGTTGAACTTGATGTTTTTTTAAACGTTTTAAATGAAATTGGATTAAAAAGCAAGAAAAAATATTTTTCAAAATATCCAAACACTGAATTAGCTACAGTTAGTATACACTATATAAAAAAATAAAGTTATGCAGCGTATTCATCAAGATATCATCAGACAGGTTTTCACACTTTTTTTAATCCTGGCACTCGGCTATTTAATTTTTATGGAATTAGCTCCTTTTATGAGTGGATTACTGGGAGCAATAACTATTTATATTATCTCAAAAAAATCCATGAGAAGACTGATTTCCAGAGGTTGGAATCCATCTGCAGCTGCAGGATTGATTATGATTATCTCATTTGTTGGAATTTTAGTTCCTATTGGACTTGTTGTAATAATGCTTTCAACAAAAGTGAAAAATGCCTTAAATAAAGTAGAATCTTTTATAGCAATCTTAAAAGACAACTTATCGGTTGTTGAAAATCAACTAAACATTCAATTATTCACTTCATTTGATTCTCAAGAAGTCGCCAATTGGGTATCTAATAATTTTCAAAGTGTTTTAGGAAACACTTTCAATCTTTTTATTGCCTTAAGTATTTTATATTTTCTGCTTTATTATATGCTTGTTAACAGAAAACAGTTTATTGAGTCTATTTACACCTATTTTCCTATGCGCCCTGAAAATATTAGCACAATTGGTAAAGAGGTTGATAGTGTAGTTAGATCAAATGCTATAGGAATTCCTTTGATTGCAATAATTCAGGGATTGGTAGCTTTGCTTGGTTTTTTTATTTTTGGTGTGCCAAATCCCTGGTTTTGGTTTGTGATTACTGCTATAGGATCAATGATACCCTTTATTGGAACCGCAATCGGAATTGTTCCTGTTGTAATTCTTCTTTTTTCAACAGGACATTTATTCAGAATGGTTGTGCAAAAAAAGCTGGCTGATATTCACCCTTTAATAACATTGATTGGGGTTATTATTGGAGTGCCTCTTTTTGGATTTATCGGACTGATTTTTGGACCACTTTTGATTAGCCTTTTTTTAGTTCTTTTGAAGATTTATAAAGATGAGTTTGTGATTAGTAAGGAGTTTAAAAAATAATTACTTTATTCTTTATGTCTTCTTTGTTCCCTAGCTAAAAGAGTGTTTTTGAGCAACATTGCTATTGTCATAGGCCCTACACCTCCTGGAACTGGAGTAATAAAAGATGCTTTTTTACTGACATTTTCATAATCTACATCACCGGTTATCACATAACCCTTTGGTTTCTTTTCATCTGGCACCCTAGATATTCCAACATCAATGATTACTACCCCTTCTTTTACCATATCGGCTTTCAGAAACTTGGGTACTCCCAATGCAGAGATTATAATATCTGCTTGCAAAGTTATTTGTGAAATATTTTTTGTATGACTGTGGGTTAATGTTACGGTTGAATTTCCCGGCCATCCTTTTCGACCCATCAAAATACTCATGGGTCTTCCCACGATGTGGCTTCTTCCAATTACAACAGTGTGTTTTCCATTGGTTTCAACATTATAACGCTCCAGAAGCTCAAGGATTCCAAAAGGAGTTGCGGGTATAAAGGTACTCATGTCAAGTGCCATTTTTCCAAAGTTTTCAGGATGAAAACCGTCCACATCTTTTGAGGGATCAACAGCCATTAAAACGCGTTGTGTATTTATTTGAGGAGGTAATGGCAATTGAATTATGAATCCATCTATAGCATCATTATTGTTGAGTTCTTTTATTTTCTGAAGTAATTCCAATTCACTTGTAGTGTGCGGTAAACGCACCATTGTTGATTCAAAGCCTACACGTTCACAAGCTTTTACTTTACTGGCCACATAAGTTAAACTGGCACCATCATTTCCCACAATAATGGCTGCAAGATGAGGAACCTTTTCGCCCCTTGCTCTCATTTTATCAACCTCTTGAGCAATTTCATTTTTTAAATCGTTAGAAACTTTTTTACCGTCTAGTATTTTCATAAATTAAAGATTTGATGTTTTTAAGTTTCTAAAGTGTTAATACTAATGTTTAACGCATTTTTCCCATCATTTGCATCATTTTCTTACCGCCACCACCTTGCATCATTTTCATCATTTTACTCATTTGGTTGAATTGTTTGAGTAATTGATTCACTTCTTGAACTGAAGTTCCACTTCCTCTTCCAATTCGTTTTTTTCTACTTGCATTAATTACTGAAGGGTTTGTTCTTTCCTCAAGAGTCATGGAGTGAATTATGGCTTCTATGTGTTTAAATGAATCGTCATCAATGTCAATATCTTTAAGGGCTTTTCCGGCACCGGGAATCATCCCAATTAAGTCCTTCATGCTTCCCATTTTTTTGATTTGTTGTATTTGACTTAAAAAGTCATCAAATCCAAATTGGTTTTTAGCAATTTTCTTTTGAATTTTTCTTGCTTCCTCCTCGTCATATTGCTCCTGTGCCCTTTCTACCAATGAAACCACATCTCCCATTCCGAGAATTCTATCGGCCATACGATTTGGATAGAACACATCAATGGCATCCATTTTTTCACCAGTACCAATAAATTTGATGGGTTTATTGACGACACTTTTAATTGAAATAGCTGCACCACCTCGGGTATCCCCATCAAGTTTTGTTAATACAACTCCATCAAAATTCAGTCGGTCGTTGAATGACTTTGCAGTATTTACTGCATCTTGACCGGTCATTGCATCTACCACAAACAATGTTTCCTGAGGATTAATTGCTTTATGCACATTTGAGATTTCATTCATCATCTCCTCATCAACTGCCAAACGACCTGCTGTATCTATTATAACAACATTGTGACCGTTTTGTTTAGCGTGAGCAATGGCATTTTGTGCAATTTGGACCGGGTTTTTATTGCCTTCATCACTAAAGACTTCAACACCTATTTGCTCTCCAACCACATGCAACTGATTGATTGCCGCAGGGCGATAGACATCACAAGCTACCAATAAAGGTTTTTTTGTTTTTTTGGTTTTAAGGTAGTTGGCCAGTTTTCCTGAAAAGGTGGTCTTACCACTTCCTTGTAAACCTGACATCAAAATAACTGAAGGGTTTCCACTTAGGTTGATACCTTCTGCATCTCCCCCCATAAGTTCAGTAAGCTCATCTTTAACGAGCTTAACCATTAACTGGCCAGGTTGTAGAGTTGTCAACACATTTTGACCAAGAGCCTTTTCTTTAACTGTATTTGTAAACTCCTTTGCAATCTTAAAATTGACATCGGCATCGAGCAAGGCACGTCTGACTTCCTTGAGTGTTTCAGCAACATTAACTTCTGTAATACTTCCGTGACCTTTTAGTACGTGAAGTGCTTTATCTAATTTTTCACTTAAATTATCAAACATAGTGTAAACTTCATTTTAAGGAATGCAAAGATACACA
>NZ_CAXBAN010000181.1:0-5192 GCF_963973675.1 uncultured Planktosalinus sp.
AAGAGTCTAATGCGTATGAAATCATTAAAGTTCTCGGTTGGGATTATCCCGCTTTAGTTGAGGCCTACCAAAAAGCAGCTCTAATTGCCCGAGAAGAACATGTTCCAGTACTAATACACGTTGTTGAATTAACGCAGCCACAGGGCCACTCTACCTCAGGATCTCATGAACGCTACAAAAACGCAGACAGACTAAAATGGGAAGAGGAACATGACTGTAATTTAAAAATGCGGGAATGGATGATTGCAAATAACATTGCTTCCGATGAACAACTTTTAGAACTTGAAAAAACAATTAAAAAAGAAGTTAGAGAGGGTAAAGCGGCTGCTTGGAAGGCATTTGTAGGTCCTCAAATAGATGAACAAAGAGAATTAATTTCTATTTTAAAGAAGCTGAGTGCTACAAGCAGTAACAAAAATTTTCTAAATAAGCTTATCGAGGAATTCGAAGCACTCAAGGAGCCTATCAGAAAAGAAATACTTTCTACCGCACGAAAAGCATTGCGTTATGTTCTCTCTGAAAAATCAGATACCAAAGAGGAATTGTTAAGCTGGATTCAAACCTATTATGCAAAAATTCAACCAAAATACAGCAAACACCTTTACAGTGAATCAGCTGAAAAAGCAATTGATGTCACAGAAGTAAAAGCCACTTATGATCAGGAAGCCAAAGAAGTAGATGCACGAATTATAATTAGGGATAATTTTGACAAAATATTTAAAAAGCACCCGCAAGCTCTCATTTTTGGAGAAGACAGCGGGAATATTGGTGACGTAAACCAAGGGCTTGAAGGCATGCAGGAAAAATATGGTGAACTGCGAGTTGCAGATGCAGGAATCAGAGAAGCCACAATATTGGGTCAGGGAATTGGAATGGCATTGAGAGGCTTAAGACCCATAGCAGAAATTCAATATCTGGATTACCTCTTATATGCATTGCAAATAATCAGTGATGATTTAGCTACTATTCAGTACAGAACTTTTGGAAAACAAAAAGCTCCACTAATTATTAGAACCCGGGGTCACCGACTTGAAGGTATTTGGCACAGCGGTTCACCTATGGGAGGGATTATTCACCTTGTAAGAGGAATTCACGTTCTGGTTCCCAGAAACATGACAAAGGCTGCAGGGTTCTATAATACACTTCTTGCTTCTGATGAACCGGGTCTGATTGTAGAGTGCCTGAATGGATACCGTCTCAAAGAGAAAATGCCCAACAACCTTGGTGAATTAAAAACACCTCTTGGGGTAATTGAAACAATCAGAGAAGGTGAAGACATTACATTAGTTTCCTATGGTTCAACTCTGAGGTTGATAGAAGAAGCTGCTAAAGACCTAATGGAGGTTGGAATTTCAGTAGAAATTATTGATGTTCAATCATTATTACCGTTTGATATTAATCACGAAATCGTAAAAAGTGTTGCTAAAACTAACAGACTTTTAGTTATTGATGAAGATGTCCCGGGAGGAGCTTCGGCATATATTTTACAACAAATTCTTGATGAACAAAATGGATATATCTATTTAGATAGCAAGCCTCAAACACTTACAGCAAAAGAACACAGACCGGCATATGGAACAGACGGTGATTATTTTTCAAAACCTTCAGTAGAAGATATTTTTGAAAAAGTATATGAGCTGATGAATGAAGCAAACCCTTCTAAATACCCTTCATTAGCTTAAACGTGTAATTAATCGAAAAACTCACTATAAAGTTTAAAGTATTAATAAAAAATCAATATTTTTAAAATTAATCAAGACAATAAATGATAATTTTCAGTTTAAATAACAATAATTTCAATACTTAACAATAGAACTTGTCAATAACCTAGTAGCCTGTCAAGTTATTTGACGGGCTTTTTTTTAACTTAATATCAAAAAATATGTGTGGAATTGTGTGTGCTTTTGAATTAAAAGAATCTGCGGAATCATTAAGGCCACAACTTCTGGAAATGTCTAAATGTATTCGCCATCGTGGACCGGATTGGAGTGGAATTTTCAATAATGAAAAGTTTATAATGGCACATGAACGACTAGCAATTGTTGATCCAACTTCAGGTAAACAGCCACTTTTCAGTGAAGATAAAAGATTCGTCTTGGCTGCAAATGGAGAAATTTATAATCATAACGATTTAAGAAAGCAATTTCATAATAAATATAATTTTCAAACTAAGTCTGATTGTGAAATTATTTTACCTCTATATAAGAAAAAAGGTGCTGCTTTTCTCGATGATTTAAATGGTATTTTTGGATTTGCTTTGTATGATACAGAAAAAGACGAATATTTTATTGCTCGTGACCATATGGGAGTCATCCCATTATATATTGGATGGGATAAAAATGGAACTTTTTATGTTGCTTCCGAATTAAAAGCTTTAGAAAAATTTTGCTCAAAAATCGAACTTTTTCCTCCAGGACATTATTTACATAGTAAAGATGGGAAATTTGTAAAATGGTACAAACGAGATTGGATGGAATATAAAAATGTAGAAGATAACAAAACTGATATTTCCTTATTAAAAAAAGCATTAGAAGATGCTGTTCACAGACAATTAATGAGTGATGTTCCCTATGGTGTTTTATTATCTGGAGGGCTTGACTCATCTATTACCTCAGCCATAGCAAAAAAATTTTCTGATAAACGCATTGAAACCGAAGATACAGAAATGGCTTGGTGGCCACAATTACACTCATTTGCTGTTGGACTCGAAGGATCTCCTGATTTGACTGCAGCACAAAAGGTAGCCAATCATTTAGGAACTATTCATCACGAAATAATATTCACAATTCAGGAAGGTATTGATGCCTTAAAAGAAGTGATTTATCACTTGGAAACTTATGATGTTACAACCATTAGAGCTTCTACCCCGATGTACCTTATGGCAAGAGCCATTAAAGCTATGGGAATTAAAATGGTTCTTTCAGGTGAAGGAAGTGATGAAATTTTTGGTGGTTACCTCTACTTTCATAAGGCACCTAATGCAAAAGAATTTCATAAAGAAACTATAAGAAAGCTTGACAAACTTCACCAATATGATTGTTTAAGAGCTAACAAATCTTTAGCCGCTTGGGGAATAGAAGGCCGGGTTCCATTTCTGGATAAGGAGTTTATGGATGTTGCAATGCGAATAAACCCTAATGACAAAATGATAAATGATGAACGCATGGAAAAATGGGTTTTAAGAAAAGCATTTGAAGATCTTTTGCCGAAAAGTGTTGCTTGGAGACAAAAAGAACAATTCAGTGATGGGGTTGGTTATAGCTGGATTGACTCACTCAAGTTGTTAGTTAATGAATCTGTGACAGATGAACAACTTGCAAATGCTCATTTTAAATTTCCAATTCAAACCCCTTCATCAAAAGAAGAATTTTTCTACAGAAGTATTTTTGAAGAACACTTCCCGAGTGATGCTGCTGCTTTAAGTGTTCCTTCGGTTCCTTCTGTTGCATGTAGTAGTCCGGCTGCTTTGGAATGGGATGAAAGTTTTAAAAATCTTAATGACCCAAGTGGACGTGCTGTAGCAAATGTTCACTCAAGTGCATATAAAAATTAATTTTTTATGGAAAACTAAAGCTAAATAATTTTATGGTATTAGTTATTAATTCAATATATTCGAAACTTTAAATTCAAATCATATAAACTATTTAAAAATTTATACATGGACTTTACAAACCCATTAGTCTATGGGGTTCCTGCCTTTTTGGCGTTCATTTTATTGGAACTTACTTACAGTAAGAATTTTGATGACAAGAATCTTTACAAATGGAAAGATCTAGTCTCAAGCCTTACAATTGGTACCGGCTCTGCAATTGTTGCGGCACTTACAAAAACCATCGCTTTAGTTCTAGTTTTTACTGTAGCTTATGAACTTTTTAATCCGGTAATTGATGGTGTAAGAACTAATATTTTTGGTTGGAAATCATTTGGATATGAATGGTATTTTTGGATAGCCTGTATGTTGCTGGATGACTTTGCATATTATTGGTTTCATAGACAAAATCATATGGTTCGATTTTTCTGGGCTGCCCACATAGTTCATCATTCTTCAGATAATTTTAATTTAGGAACAGCTGTTAGAAATGGTTGGTTTACAATAATTTATAAGCCATTTTTTTATGTTTGGATAGTAATGCTGGGGTTTCCCCCTGAAATGCTTTTAGTTTGCCTTGGTATAGAATCGCTTTGGCAATTTCAGCTACACACAAAATATGTCCCAAAACTGGGCTTTTTAGAAAAATTTATCAATACACATACAATGCATCAGGTTCATCATGCAAAGAACATTGAATATATGGACAAAAACCATGGGGGAATTTTAAACATATTTGATAGGATTTTTGGAACCTGGAAAGAACTTGATGACTCGATTGATATCGAATATGGTGTTACTAGCCCACCAAATTCCTATAATATATGGACTATTTTATCGCACGAATACATAAATATTTGGGAGGATATGAAAAAGTCTAAAAATTGGTGGCATAAATTTATGTATTGCTTTGGTCCTCCGGGCTGGAGTCATGATGGCAGTACAATGACCATAAAACAAATTAGAGAATCTCTTGCAAAAGAAAAACTACTACATAAAAAAGCTGAAATACTAAAGAAAAGGAGTAATACTAAAAATACAAAAATACTTTCAGAGTCTGCTTAGCTCTATTCTTAAGGCAACCATTTCTTGTCAAAGTTAGGCTTTCGCTTCTCCAAAAAAGCATCTCTACCCTCCTTAGCTTCATCTGTCATGTATGCTAATCTTGTTGCTTCTCCGGCAAAAACCTGTTGGCCTACCATACCATCATCAGTAAGGTTCATTGCAAATTTGAGCATTTTGATAGATATGGGTGATTTTGCCAAGACTTCCTGAGCCCACTCAAAAGCAGTATCCTCAAGATCTGCGTGAGGAACAACAGCATTCACCATTCCCATCTCAAAAGCTTCCTGAGCAGAATAATTTCTTCCGAGAAAGAAAATTTCACGTGCTTTTTTTTGGCCCACCATTTTAGCAAGATATGCAGACCCATAACCCCCATCAAAACTGGTTACATCAGCGTCTGTTTGTTTGAAAATAGCATGTTCTTTACTGGCAAGGGTCATATCACAAACCACGTGCAAACTATGTCCTCCTCCCACTGCCCAACCGGGTACTACTGCAATTACAGCTTTTGGCATAAACCTAATGAGACGCTGTACCT
>NZ_CAXBAN010000182.1:0-5178 GCF_963973675.1 uncultured Planktosalinus sp.
TTTTAGCTTCCTGTTGAGCAGTTAGCTTTGCTTCTTCTACAGAATTTTGAATGAATGCCATGGCATCAGTTTTGGCTTCCTCTTTGATCGTTTCAAAAAGTTGCGCTTTAGCATCCTGAGCAGACAATGAAGAAATCACTTCAAGTTGTTCTATCTGGCTTCTGTATAGTTTGTCAACTTCAGTTTGTTTTTTGTCAAGAAAGTCAAGTTTTTCCTGATATTCTTTGATTTGATCTTCAAGTTCTGAATTGAGCTTTTTATTTTTTGAAAGCTCATTTGAAACCTGCGATTCTTTATCGCGAGCTCTTTTTTCAGCTTCAGCGATTTTTTTATCGCGGCTCAAAATCACTTTTTCATGCTCAGATTTAAGTTCGATGAACTTTTCCTTGGCTTGAAGAATTTTGTCTTTTTTTATTGTCTCTGCTTCAGATTTTGCTTCCTTCAAAATGTTTGAAGCTGTTTTTTTGGCAGATTTTACAAGGTTTGAACCATTGTTTTTTTCAATCATTTTGGCCAATAAAAAACCCAATGCAATTCCTATTACTCCTATTGCTATTATTAAAAATAAACTATCCATGTTGGTTAAATTTAGATAAAAAAAAAGCCTACATTAATACGTTGATTTGTATAAACTCCTTAAAATCAGGTTTAGGGCTACTAAGATGATCAATAATCCGTCAGTCAGTAATTTTACTGAGACGGCACGCTTTTACATCTTGAACTCACCCTTTTTAAAGAGATCGTGTTGAGTTTATCAAAATTTGTAATAATGTAGGCAGTACCTTATTATATTTAAAAGAACGTTATGTTAAAAATTCCTGCAAAGTCTCATTAAGGGCTTGCAGCCTTTCTTCTGTAATTGCAAAATCGTTTTCTTTGCTTACTGATTTTTGTTCTGTTTGGGCTGCAAATTGTAAGGCACACATTGCTAATACATCTTGTTTATCCCTTACAGCATAATTTTGTTCAAACTGCTTGATCATTTCTTCTATCTTTTTGGTTGCTCTTCGCAGACCTTCCTCCTGATTTGGGTTCACCGTTAAGGGATATACCCTGTCAGCAATCGATAGTTTTATTTTCAATTGGTTTGACATACTTAATTTAATTGCTCAATTGTGAAATACAACCATCGATTTCACGAATCAAAGCGTTTATTTTGAGTTTAGTTTCTCGTTTAAATTGGTCACTGCCTAACATAGCATTGGCAACTCTTAAATTGTCTGTTTGATCTTTCCATTGTTCCAACTCTTCACGTGTTTTGGAGTGTTGAAGCTTTTCTTGAGCCAACTCTTTTTCCAAACCAGAATTAATTTGCTTTAAACTTTCATAACTATGAAGCAGCTTACTAATTCTATTTTCAAGAGTATCAACAATTTCAGAAAGAGAACCCATTAAAAATGTATATCAATGCTAATTACACAAAGTTAAGATACCAAATGAAATAAGCCAACATTTTTAAATCTTTTTTTATAATAATATTTGTTTAGTTTTTGAGTTGTGAAATAAGAGTATTTGTAATATCTTGTAACTTTAAAGGTTTATTTTTAAAATATGAACAGGCTTTTAGCGGGACTTTTTTTAATTTCTTTTGTTTGCTTTTCACAGGAAGACACTTATTTTGAAAGTTATTTATCGGATGAAAAAATACTGGTAGATTACTTTTCTTACCCTTTAGATATACCCATTCAATTATCAGGAACTTTTGGCGAGTTGAGAAACAACCACTTTCACGCAGGTTTGGATATTCGCACCCAAATGAAAGAAGGTATTCCGGTTTATGCTGCTGCTGATGGTTTTGTAAACAGAATTAAAGTTGCACATTTTGGTTATGGCAAAGCGTTATACATTCAACACCCCAATGGGTATTCAACAGTGTATGCTCATCTTCAAAAATATGCAGCAGCCATTGAATCTTATGTCAAAAATGTACAATATGAAAAAGAGTCCTATGAAATAGAAAGCTTTCCAACACAAAACCAACTAATTGTTAAAAAAGGAGATCTTATTGGTTATACCGGTAATACAGGAAGTAGTGGCGGACCTCATTTACATTTTGAAATTAGGGACCACGCCTCCAGGCCTATGAATCCTAAACTTTTTGGCATAGTTGTAGACGATACCAGAAAACCGCTTATAAACAGTGTATTTGTATACCCAGTTAGTGAAGATTCACATGTTTTTCAGGATGCAAACCCTAAACAATTAAGGCTTATTCCAAAAAATGACGGCAATTTTGTAGCCGAAAAAATTACTGCATTTGGCACCTTAGGCTTTGGCCTTTCTGCAAATGATCAACAAAACGCTGCCAATAACCGAAATGGTGTTTTTAGAATCCAAACCAACCACAATGGCGAAAATTGTCTCGATCTTGTCTTTGACAAAATTTCATTTAGTGAAACACGTTACATAAATCGTTTTATTGATTATGGATTTTACAAAGAAAAAAAATCGCGGATCCAAAAGTTATTTGTTGAAAAAAACAATCCGTTAAGTATTTTTAAAAACACAAAAAATAATGGGTTTATAACAATTAATGATGGCTATAACTCAGTATATACAATCTTAGTTTCAGATTTTAACGGAAACAAGGTCACTATTACAGTTCCTATTGAAGGATTAAAAGACACAATTACAACCTCAAAAAAAATAGATGATTTTAACCATACAGTCTACGAACGTGAAGGTGCAGATATTAAGGAAGGTAAATTTACTATTAACATACCACCAAGAAGTTTTTATGATGATGTAAAGCTACAAATTACTTCAGACGGAAATACTTTAAATTTTCACAAAGACAACATCCCAATTCATTCATACATCACGATTACTGCCGATATATCTAATTTTGATACCCCGGACAAAGACAAGGTATATATTGGAAAATTAAATTATCGGGGGGTGCCATATTACAGTAACACGGAAAGAAATGGGGATGTTATTTCTATAAGGGTAAGAGAGTTTGGTGATTATGGTTTAGGAGTAGATACTGTAGCTCCTACAATCTCACCGGTAAATTTTTCTGATGGCAAATGGATTAGTAATCACAAAACATTACAAATTAAAATAGATGACAACCTAAGTGGCATCAAAAGTTACCGTGCTACCATTAATGGTCAATGGATTTTAATGGAGTATGAATACAAAAAGAAAATATTGACATACCATTTTGACGACCACAATATTCCGGAAACTGAAAACAATTTTAAACTTATTGTTACTGATAATGTTGGAAATAATTCTAAATTTGAAGCAACTTTTTTCAGAAAATAAAAATACACATTTGAAAGCTACTATCTTCTTCCAACTCATCCTTGTCTTTTTAATTGGCAATAGTATTTACGCACAAACAGCAACCATAAAAGGAGTGATTCTCGATGCAGATAATCAACCCGTTCCAGGTGTGAATGTTACTTATAATGCATCGGGAACCCTGTCAGACTTTAGTGGTTTTTACATACTGGAAGTGCCTGCCAATCAAGAGTTGACCATCAATTTCTCACATATAAGTTTTAAAAACTTTTCGCTGGAAATAAATTTTGAATCCAATGAAGATTTTGAATTTAACCCGATCATGGAATTTGATATTGAAGGAATCGATGAAGTGATTATTTCCAGCAGACAAAACAAACAAGTGCAAGGCATTGTAAACCTAACTCCGGAAACCATCAGAAAAACCCCAGGCGCTCAGGCAGGAGTAGAAAACCTTTTAAAGTCTCTACCGGGGGTGAGCGGTAATAACGAATTGAGCACACAATATGCTGTGAGAGGCGGTAATTATGATGAAAACTTAGTATACGTAAATGAAATTGAAGTTTACAGACCCTTTCTAATAAGAAGTGGCCAACAAGAAGGCTTGAGTTTTGTAAACAGTGACCTTACATCTAATGTTGATTTTTCGGCTGGGGGGTTTCAGGCAAAATACGGAGACAAACTTTCTTCTGTTTTAGACATTACCTACAGGCGTCCTGTTTCCTTTGATGCCACTGTTGACCTAAGTCTTTTAGGCGGAACTATATCTGCTGGTGGGATTTCAAAAAACGGACGCTTGACAGCTATAGGAGGAATCAGGTACAGAAATAATAGTCTATTGGTAAATGCCAAAGAAACCGAAACAAATTTCAAACCCGTTTTTGCAGATGCCCAGACTTACCTCACATACAAAGTTAATAACAAACTGGAAATTGGCTTTTTAGGTAATATTTCTCTGAATGAATACAGTTACAAACCCTTAACCCGTCAAACCAATTTTGGAACACTTGCAGACCCAAGAGCATTGCTTATTTTTTATGAAGGTCAAGAGGAAGACCGTTATGAAACCTATTTTGGTGCATTTAAAGCCACTTATGCCGCAAATCAAAACCTAACTTTAAAATTCATTGCTTCTACCTATCATACCAAAGAACAGGAACATTTTGATATTTTAGCACAATACCGCATTGGTGAAGTCAATTCTGATATTGGTTCAAGTGACCTTGGTGAAGTTGAATTCAGCCGTGCAATTGGCTCTCAACTCACTCATGCCAGAAATGACCTAGATGCATTGATTTACAATTTGGAGCACAAAGGTGATTATTCAGTCAATGACAATCAGTTTCAATACGGTATAAAATACACTCGTGAAGATATTAGAGATCGTGTTCAGGAATATGAAGTCATTGATTCAGCAGGGTTTTCAATTCGCCCGCCAGGAATCGAATACATCAATACACAGCCCTACGATCCATTTGATGCGCCATTGGTTCCTTATAATGATATAGATGCCTTAAACGATGTACAAATCAACAGAATCTCCGGGTTTTTGCAATGGAGTAAGCGAACCAGCTTGGGAGCGCACGAGTTGTGGCTCAATGCCGGTGTGCGGGCTCACAACTGGACTGTAAGCGGCCAAGATATTGAAACCACAACACAAACAGTTTTTAGCCCACGTGCTCAGGTAGCTATAAAACCTGACTGGGAGTCTGATATGTTATTCAGACTTTCCGGAGGATTTTATCACCAGCCCCCCTTTTACCGAGAACTTAGAGACTCTACCGGAACAGTTAGACCTAATGTCAAAGCACAGCAATCAATTCATATTGTTCTTGGGAATGATTATAGTTTCAAAATGTGGGATCGCAAGTTTAGATTAAATTCTGAAATTTACTACAAACACTTAACTGACGTAAACCCATATACTTT
>NZ_CAXBAN010000183.1:0-5137 GCF_963973675.1 uncultured Planktosalinus sp.
CAAAGGGCAGAAGGTGATTCATGATTTCTGGATAATCTTGTTTTAGTTTAGAAAGCAATTCATCTTCAGATATATCATTTCCATATTTTTCATTTGTCCATTTGCTTTCAAATAATATCAACTTTTGCTCCGGTTCAGGAGTTTGCCATTTTTTGATTTCTTTGCCTTCATAGATATATTTAATGTGTTCAGATATAGACCATTCCTTGTTCACTATAAAAGCATCATTTAAACCAGTAATTAAACCTCTATAACATTTTCCATAAATCTCTCTAACAGTCGGCAGTTTTGTGATTTTTTCATTGATTAAGTTTTTGTCTTTAGACATAAAAGACCAAGAATCACTATTTAGACTTGATTGGTCAACTTTAACTACCGGCTCAATTTCTACCTCTATTACTTTCCCTTGTTTTGACTTTGGAATTTTTATATAATTGAATAGATTATTCTTTGGTTGATTATTCGTAAATGAAATAATAACAGGATATGTTGTAGCACCATCAAATACTTGAACTTCTGTAAAATCTATATAATTGTAAAATGATGTGTTTGATGATAGATATTCTCTAAGCACCTTTCCGGCTGTAGTTTTATCGAATGTGTTTGATATAAATGATAATATACCAAATGTTGGTTTGATAATCTTTGTGCCGAGCTCATAGAAGTAAGCAAACAGGTCACTTGCAGAATTAAACACTTTATAGTTGCCACTTAAATATTCAATAAATTCACCTAATAATTCAGCTCTCACATAAGGCGGATTCCCAATCACCACATCAAAGCCACCTTGGGCAAATACTTCGGGAAATTCTTGCTCCCAGTCAAACGCCTTGTCACCTGCCACAGCAGGATCGTCAATGAGGGAGTTGCCGCACTTGATGTTGTTGTTCAACCCGGTGAGCTTACGGCCTTTTTGGGCGGTGCGCAGCCAGAGGGAGAGTTTGGCAATCTCCACGCTTTCGTTGTTGATGTCCACCCCATAGAGGTTGTTTTCCAAAATGCTGTTTTCCACTTCGCTCAGCATCAAGGCATCGCCAAAAAGTTTGGCATGCAGTTCGTCCACATAGGCGTGCTCGGCAATCAAAAACTCCCGCAGGCCGGGTCGCAGATGGTGAGTTGCAATAGCCACTTGCGGTAGTCCTCCAGTTTTTGTGCGAGTGCTTTCACCACTTTTACGGGGCGGTTTTTACGGCCTTTGTCATAGTCAGTCTCGTCAATGCCCAGTGCGGTTTTTTGCTCTTCACACAGTTTGCCCAAGGTGTTATCGACAATGTATTTGGTGATGTATTTGGGCGTGTAAAACACGCCGTCCTTTTTGCGCTTGCTGCTGCTTTTGTCAACGGCCTGTCCTTCCAGTTCGGCCTGCAGTTCTTCTATTTCGTTAAGCGAATGCTCAAAGATATGCCCCAAAATATTGACGCTCACCTCGCTTTCAAAGTCATAACGGCTCAGGGCGACAGTGTGTTTGTAGAGCAGCTCGTCATCAATCGTGATGCTGTCCAGCACGGCATCAGGTTTGAAGAGTCCGCCGTTGTAAGCAAAAATGTCGTGCTTTTGCCCTTTGTGGCCGGTGTTTAGATAACCAAAATACTTTTTAAAACGGTCATAGAGTGGGGTATAGGCATCATATTGGTCGCGCAGGTCTTTCCATTGCTGCACAATGGCAAGGATGGAGTTGGGGGGGAGCAGCAGGCGGTCTTCGGCAAAAAAGATAAAGAGAAAACGATCCAGCAGCTTTTGGGTGACTTTAAACAGGGTGAGCTTGTCGTGTTGGGGGTTTTGGCTCACAATGTTGTGAAACACCTCGTTGCGAAACAGTGAGTAGTCTTTATACAACTGCTTGGTGATTTGCTCCTCCTGCGAGAGCGACTCTTCTTTGAGTTGTTTGGGCTTGCCCGCCAATACCATTTCTGCCGAAAGGCACAACCACAGCACATCAAACCGCTCCCGCGTTAATTGAAAGAGGTTAAACTCCTCAAAGTCCACCGCATTGTCGATATAAAAGCGCAGCTTTTCAAAGTTGGAGGTAATGACATACACACAGCCGGGCTGGTTGTTTTTATAGCCAAACGCCTGGGTTTCCACCTTGCCCAGGTCGGTAGTGGAGGTGCCTTTAAGCTCGATAACACCCAGCACCTGCTCGCCGTTTATGATGGCACCATCTGCTTTTTTGCTGTCCTTGACGTTTTTGAGTTCGGTGGTGAGGTTAAACTGGGGCGTGGGGTTTTTGACATAGCCCAGCACCTTGACAAACAAATCAATCAAAAACTCTCCCTGGTACTGCTCTTCCTTTGCCAGCAGGATATTCTCCTGTATCCCTGCATTGTGAAAATGCGCCGTAAACCGTTCATAAGCAGCATCGACCGTGGCGGTGTTTAAGGCGTTGGTGTATTTTTTTAGGACGGTGGATTGGAATAGAGGCATGCTTGGTTGTTAGGTTTTTGTTTGGTGATTACAGATAGGGAGATTTTTAAAAAAGTATGGGTTGTTTTATAAGGAAGAACCACGCGAAGTGACTCGCGCGGGTGCGGGTGATTATTTTTTTGATATTTTTCCATCTTTTTTAGAAAAGCCTTTATGTAATTCCCCAACATCTGTATTCTTATTAAATTTTAAATATTGACTTTGAAGATTGTTTTTCAGAAACTGTCTTTCTTTTTTATTTAAATTGTTTTTGAAGGATAAATAATAATTAAGCTTCAAAATAAAAGAATATTTAATAATCGGAATTCTAATTAACGGAATTAATTCTGATATGAGATTTTTATGTTGATTATAATTTATATCGCATAAAAGAAAGCAAAACAAAAAGATTTTAAATTGATTATTCTTACTATCTTTTTTTGCTATATGCAGCCTATCTAAAATAATACCTTCTAAATTTATATGGCCAATCATTTCATATAGTCTTACTTGAACTAGAGTTGGTATAACATTAGATATTAATTTGATTAAGTTCTTCGCTTCTCCATCTTGGTCATTTTTAATTATATCGGAAATATCTATTTCGCCGAATTCATCAAGCAATCTAAAGCTCCATAAACACGCATTATCTACTATATAATCAAATATTTGATAAACTAAATTTACGTCATTAATATCATCAATATTTCTATAAACCTTTCCAAGAATCTTTAAGCTTTCTTCGAGAGATTCAGTTGAATTGTTTATTACGCTTTTTTTCTTTTGTTTGACTTCACTGTGAGATTCATCAAGCTTCATTTCTTTTATGATTTCTTCTTCCATTTTATCCTTCTCTTGCTCAGTTAAACTATGTTGTAGTCTTCTCGCATATTTTTCAATTAGAGAACCTAAATTATCGGCTTGTTGTATCTTTGATATTAATATTGTGTCAATTTTATTATTCTCAAGATCATAAAAATCATTTAATTCATTAAAAATGTTTTTTGTTTTCGAAAAGATTTTATTTAAAAATTCTATATCATCTCTTTTAAATCCAGCATAAATTTCAAATTCATTAGAAAAGGATAAGTAGTAATCCTTATCTAAAATAACTTTATTTAAAAAATCTTTATCATATGTCATATATTGTGCAATAAAATATTCAAAGACACCTTTTAATCGAAATGAATATAAATCAACTCCTCTTTTTCTAAGTATTCCCTTACTATCTAAGTAATCAAAAATATCTTTTGGACTAGTTCTTATTCGAGGGTTTTTTTGGAGTTGAAGCTCAATAAAATCAATTATTTCAGAATATTTTGCATAATATGAATTCTTATGGTGTTTAGTAAGTAAATAATGTGCTAAATATGCCAGAAGTTTTTTATAATTATTAAATGTGAAAATTGCCGAATTCAGAGTAAGCTGTTCTTTTTCAAGAAGTTTTTCAATATATAAATCAATTAAATCTACATCATTATTTAAATTATTATTACCGTCCTTATTAAAAACCCATAAAAAAATGGAAATTGTCCAATAATTAAATGGTATTGATAGTTTTTTAAATATTGTACTTATTTTTTCAACAATTTGCTCCTGTTTCTCAACCGAAAGCTTATAGTTTTTCTTTGTTAATTCTTTTATATGAATCTTTCTTAATCTATGAAAATAAAGTTTAGATAAATTTCTTCCATCAAATCTATTATGTTCAAGCGAACTAATTGAATGTGAAGCTGAACAAATAATCAATCTAAAATTCTCGTGTGCGAAAACTATTTCTTCAAGCTCTTTAATTATATTACTTTGTTCAAAAGTGAAATTGTCTATTAATAAAACAATTTTTTTTTCGCTTATAAGACTTCTAGAGACTTGAATATTAATACTGAAGCTTTTTCCAAATTCTTTTTCAAAATTAAACTCTCTACTTGAATTGCTCCAGTCTTTAATGTCTATATAAAATGGTAAATAGTCAATATTGGAATAATCATTTAGAAGTTCTAATTCAATTTTTTTTAATAGAATTGTCTTACCGCATTTATCTTTACCAAAAATTATATAATCCTTATCAAAATCATAAAATTTTTCCCATTGAAAGTCAGGGCAATTTTGTTCTTCATCATTAAAAATTTCGGAAAGGGATTTATTTTTTAAAACAGGATTGGTACTAATTTCAAGCAAGTTTTTACTTGCTTTTATATTCCTATTTTCAATAAATAAGTCTTTAGACTCTTCAAGTAAAAAAGTATATCTATTTCTAATGTTTTTTCTTAATCTATTTTGTTCTCTTTTTATTTCATCAGTGGGTATATGGAATTTCTTAGGAGGTATTTCATAAAAAACTTCATTTTTAATATCATACATTCTGAATATTACACTAAACGAATCCTCCAAAAAATCAAAATCAATTATAGAATATCCAATTTGTGATTCATGATGAAAAGACAAGCATGCTGAACTCCCAAATTTTATTACTCCATCATTAGGTGTTAAATCTATATTTAATGAATTTTTATGTATATGACCGCTGAATAAAAAATCAAACCTTTTAAAAATCAAATCTTCAATTTCATATTCATTATAACCTTTTAACTGGCTTAAAGGATGATGATGAATTAAAACCTTGTATTTACAATTTCTTATTCTATCCAATGAGTGTTCAATTTTTGATAGGGGGTATATTAAGTTATCATCATCATTTATACCTACAGATCTCCAGGCAGTATTAATTGTTATA
>NZ_CAXBAN010000184.1:0-5123 GCF_963973675.1 uncultured Planktosalinus sp.
CACTTTTCTTAAAAAACCATAAGGTGCATTGTCATTAGCTCCTGATACTATAATATCATTAGCCTCAATATTATTTTGATTACCAGATAGTACGATTGTATTTTCAGAAACAGATATGATTTCATTTTGACCTTTAACAAATGTTTCAGGAGTTATTTGTTCCTGCGTTTGGTCGTCATCTTTGTTACATCCCATAAGTATTAAAAATGGAATAAACAGGAGCATGAGTTGTTTTCTCATAATTCTTAAGTTAAATACACCTACTTCAAAATTCAGTTGGTTTTTCGGATTATTCCCAACATAATAAATATTTTAAATTCATAAGCTTCATTTAAAAGTGCTTTTTTAAAACTACTATCTAGAAACAAAGCAACTGATCTGTCTATTAATTTTTTTACCGGGGCCTTTTGAAACATCTCCGGTTAATGTCTCGAATTCTTCAGGTACTACCTGATACATAATGATGTTATTATTAGCTAATGTTTCAAGTTGATCACTGTTTATTTCGGCTGATAATGAAAATATATTATTAGTGTATTGTGCTAATTTTCTCTTGACATTTTGTGATTTTTCTGCCGTAAATTCTATAATTTCATTGTTTTCGGTTTTTAGCATAAATTTTGTTCCTTTAGGCATATCTACTTTATTTACAGACGCATCATTTTCTTTCTGCATATACAGAATCTGCATATATGCTGTATTTTTGCCATCTATATCAGCAACATAAAAATCAAATGTTACAGAAGTACCCGCTAACATGTTTCGAGCTGTATTTAATTTACCTCCCCATAAATCGTAATTTTTACCTGCAAAATCATCTTTTATTTTTTCAGCGGCTTTGCACTTTTGACCGTAAACCATAATTGATGAAAAAACCACAAGCATGGTTGTTAAAAATAATTTTTTCATAATTGTAATTTTAAAGTTAGTTGCTTAGTTGAAATATTCTTAAAAATCTATAATAAAACAACACCACACAACTAATTGTGAGTATTTGACTAATTGGAGTGAAAATAATGAGGTTATAAATGAAAATACTTTAGAACAGTAATATAAGCTGAAAAAAAATACTATCCTATTGTCTCACATCTTTATGCTCAACTGTAAAATTTGACCTTTTTAACTCATATAATTAAAAATTGAAATCTACCCGCAAGGGGTCAGGAGTCATTAAATAAATGAATACATAATGAAATAAGATGATTATTGTTATAATTTGAATGAATATTATATATAATGGAGTTGGTACTATTATTTTTTCTGGTTTATTAAAAATTTGTTAAATTTAAACCAACTAAGTTCTAAAATTATGAGGAGATTATTGATTTTTATTGGGGTGCTTCTTACTGTCCAATCTGCTTATGGGCAACAACAGAAGATAGATAGTTTAAAGTATATATATTTAAATACTGACACTAAAGTGGAAAAAATTGAGAGCCTAAAAGATTTGTGCCTCGAATATTCAAGATCTTCAAATCTTGAAGAAAGTCAACCATATTACAACGAGCTAATAGAAATTTCAAAAGAATTAAATGATGATGAAACCTTATCCTATGCTTATCAATTGCTTATAAGGGAATATGAAAAGAAAAGAGATTCAGTGCAAGCTCTAAAATATTTCAATAAATCCTTAACATTAAACAATGCATCAAAAAACTATTTAGGCCTTGCAAAAGACTACAGTGCATTAGGCAGTCTTTATAATAAGTTTCAGGAATTTGATATGGCTTTGATTGCTTATAAAAAAGCAATTGATATATGCAATACACACAAGATAACTGATTATATAGGTACTGTATATAATAATATGGGAATCGTTTATCAAAATAAAATGGAATTTACAAAATCAATGGAAATAATTATTAAGGCCAATGAAATTGCAACTAAAAACTCTGATACCCAATTACAAGCATCTACTTTAAATACAATTGGAAGTAATTATATGCGATTGGGTGAATCAGAACAGGCAGATAAATATTTAAAAGAAGGATTGGAAATAGCACTTAAAACTAGTTATAAAAGTGAAATCATTAATGCATATAGAGGCTTAGGGTTAAATGCTTCTCGTAGCGGAAGATTTGAAGAAGCTTTAAATTATAACTTTGAGGCACTTAAATTGAATAATGAATATGGTGACAAATTACAAACATTAGATATATTATTGAATATTGCAACCACTTACTCAAGAATGAATAAGTTGAAGGAGGCCCTAAATTATTATGACAAAGCTTCAATTATTGCATCAGAACTTGAAAGTAAAGTAGGATTAAATAACATTGACTTAAATGTTTCCTATATATATGTTAGGGAAGAAAAATATGATAAAGCAGAAAAGTTACTTCTTAAGCTACTTAATGATACTACAAACGTTGAGGTATTTAGTGAGATTTTAGAAAGAAGTTCATATATTCTCCTTTCTATGATTTATGAAGCAAAAAAGGATTACCCAAAGTCTTTAGAGTATCATAAAAAATATTTTAGAATTGCTTATGATATACTTTCAGAGAGTCAAATAGAAGCCGCCACCGAAATCGAGACCAAATACCAAAACGAGAAAAAAGAAAAAGAAAACCTTCAATTAAAAACAGAAAAAGCCGAACAGGAAAAGTTATTGGCATTACAAACCAAACGCAACTGGCAATTGGGTGGGGGTCTAGCCACCACAGTAGTAGGGTTGGGTATATTTTTCATCGCCTTTAGAAAAAATCAGAAGCAAAAAAAAGAGATTGAAAGCCAAAAAAACAAAGTAGAGCACCTTCAAAAAGAATTGCACCACAGGCTTAAAAACAATCTGGCCTTTATTGATGTTTTTATCTCCCTTGCCAAAGGTAAATATACCGACTCTGCATACCGGGAAAGGCTCAATGAACTCCAAAACAGAATAAAAAGCATGTTTGAAATACACGAGCAGCTCTTCCGTAAGGAGGATATTACAAGCGTGAATGCTCAAAAATATATTTCAAAGCTGGCTGAGAATGTCAAGGCCGCTTATGCCAACCCAAACATTTCGGTAGAGCAGCATATAGACCCTGCAGCTGAACTGGACTCCCAAACATCTTTTCCCATGGGAATCATCATCAATGAGTTTATCACCAATTCTTATAAATATGCCTTTACACCAAACCAGCAAGGCATCATTAAAATTGAACTGAACGGATCGCCTGAATTTTACAAACTCACTTTAAGTGATAACGGAAAAGGCTTGCCTGAAAGCTTTGATGTGAACAACAGCAACACCTTTGGCTTAGATTCCATTAAACTTCTTACCCAAGAATATAACGGTACCTTCTCACTAAAAGGAGACGAAGGTGTTACTTTACAAGTCACGTTACCAAAACCAACCACCCTATGAAACCAAAAGCCCATATATTAGTCGTTGAAGACAAAGCCCTATTGTACAAACGCATGGCAATGTTTCTCACAGAGAATAACTACAGCGTTGCAGACTACTCGCCCTCTTATGAAGAAGCACTTTTATCTGTTCATAAGAAAACTCCCGATGTTGCTCTACTGGATATAGAATTAAGTGGAGATAAAACAGGGATTGATCTTGGAGAGAAACTCTCTAAGGAATATAGCATCCCTTTTATTTATGTAACAGATTATGGTGATGACGAGACCTTTTATAAAAGCCTGGCGACCAAACATGAACAGTTTTTGGTGAAAACAAAACCCCATTTGGACACGAAGGAATTATTACGGGCCATACAGACAGTTTTGGCTAAAAGAAAGAATCAGAAGCCACAAGTACCAAAAAAATCGATTTTGTGTTACACAGATTATATAAACAACCTCAAAGAACTGGCCAAAGATTCGGTTTCACAAGTCCCGGTTCCCTTTCAGGAAATCATCCTCATCTCTACAAAAGATGCTTATGGAGAAAAACTAAAAACCAACTATGTGCGGATAGAAACCCACAATAAACAGTCTTATTTCCTGCCAGTTTCTTTAACTGAAATTTCAGTAAAACTCCCTTTACAATTTTCCCGAATTAACGAAAGCGAAATTGTAAACCTGAGTGAAGACATTTTGGATGGACGCATTAACGGCTCCCGCATTAAAATTGGAAAATCTGTGCACCATATCTCCAAGACCTATAAGACAGAAGTAGAGAACAGGTTTGAGTTGCTCTATCAAAAAATTAAATAGGTTGATTTTCATTTCTATTGATTACATTTTCATTTTTTGTTTTAGAATATCCATTTGAGATTTATATTAGGGTATGAAAAATTCAAATTTGATACTCCTTCTTTTTTTTGCCAGTTTTACCATCAATTCATATAGTCAAGAAAAAAATTCTATTTTGGAAATCATTTTGAACAAAGTGGAAGAAAAGATACAGCAGAAAAATCAGGTTGAAAAACCCGTTTCTAAAGAGAAGCTTCCGGTAAAAACATCTTCATCTGATAAAACAGTTTACAGAAAAAATGAGTCTAATAATTATGAGATTGTAATCCCGGTAGCATTTCACGTAGTTAGTGACTCTATACCAGATTCATCAATTGATATTTCAGAATTTAAAGAAGCTATAGAATATTTAAATAAAGGGTTTAACAATGTGGATAAAAAAGTCATTAATCCGGCATATAGAGACATTATAGGGAAAGCAAACATAAATTTTGTATTAGCGAATAGCGTATGTAAAAGTTTAAAAAGCGTTTCTTATCACAAAACAAATAAGAAAGTCTTCAATTATTATGATTCTACAAATTTTTTTGGGGATTTGCCCTATGACAAATCATTAAAAATAAATGGATATATTGATTCCGATAAAGTTTTAAATGTATGGGTATGCAATTTAAAAACCAATCCTAAAGAGTTTGGAGGTGGTTATAGCACCTTTCCAACTGAAACCAATAAGCTAAATGACGGAATTGTCATGGACTGGAGGTTTTTATTCTATACAGACAAATATTTTGGCCACGCACTATTTGTCCATGAGGTTGGACATTGGCTGGGACTTAAGCATATATGGGGCAAAGCTTCTCCAAATTGTTTAACATCACCTGATGATGGTATCCATGACACACCTGCTCAAAAAAAACCAAATCAATATGAAGCTGTAAAAAAAGGGATTGTAGAAGATGTTTGTTTTAAACCATCAGAGAAAACAAATTATCAGA
>NZ_CAXBAN010000185.1:0-5123 GCF_963973675.1 uncultured Planktosalinus sp.
TTGTTGGAACCTAGCCATACTTTTTCGCCTTTATCAAACGCCTCCTGTTCTTTGGTGGCGCTTTCCTTGATTTTTTTCTGAATGGTTCCCTCTTTTAACTGATTTAAGAATCCGTCGCCTTTTTCAATGTCTTTGAAGATTTCCAAAGCTTTTTCAGCGAGTTGTGTTGTTAGACTTTCGATATAATAAGCCCCGTCTGATGCATTGGTTACCGAATCAAAATAGCTTTCGTGTTTTAGAATGAGCAATTGATTGCGGGAAATGCGTTCACCAAACTCGTTGCTTTTATGATATAAAGCGTCATAAGGAACGTTACAAACAGTTTCGGCTCCGCCTAAGACAGCACTCATACATTCGGTGGTAGTGCGCAGCATATTGACGTTGTAATCATACAGAGTTTTGTTTCTTTTAGAGGGTGTTGCAATAATGTGACATTTTTCATCGAGTTGGTATTCTTTCGCTAAACTGGAATATAAAATACGCAGGGCCCTTATTTTTGCGATTTCAAAAAAGTAATTACTACCAACGGCTATTTTGAAAACTGTTTTCTGAATTGTTCCGGGTTTGGAAGCAAAAGCATTCAAGTATTCATTAACGTGTGCAAGGGCATAAGCAAGTTGTTGGGTAATGGTTGCACCGGCATTTTGGTAAGTAGAGGTATCTACTAAAAGCGTTTTGGTTTCAGCAGTTATTTTTTCAAGTTTATTAAAATCTACTTTGAGTGTATTGTGCCAATTTCCTTCTTGGGTGTGGTGGTTGATGATGTCGTTTAAAACAAAAATATTCGTTTTTGCGAAAGCGGGATGTTTAAAGAATTCAGGCGAAAGAAATTTTAGGTCAAAATAAAACGTGTGATTTTCAAGGGAAATATTTTGAAAAATTTTATCTATATCAAATTCTTTTTCGGCCGTAAAATAAATGGCTTCAGCGCCTTTTAGCAGTGCGTCCTTTGCAAGTTTGTTTGCAATTGCTTCATCATCAATAAAAATTAACTGTCCGATGTTCCAGTTACCTGGTTGACCGGGAGCAGAGGAGAACCCCTCTTTAAATTCATCACGATGGTAAAAGGGTTTTACATGGATGCCTTCAGGGGATTTCCAGATGAGGTTTTCATTGTAGTCTTCACCTTTTAAATCGGCTTGGATTTTTTGTTTCCATTGTTTTGAGGAAACCGGATCAAAGATGTCAAAGAGAGTGCTGCTCATTGTTTGTTGCTTTTAATGCTGTCTTCGTGTTCAATTATAAAAATATCTTCATTTTCTTTTTTCAGATAATAGGCTTCACGGGCAAACTTTTCCATTTCATCTTCATCTTTTAGTTTTTCAAGAAACTCTTTATCTCTGTTTATTTCATTTTGAAAGTAATCTTTATTGTTTTCCAATTCGTTTATTTCCTGATTCAATTCTTGATGGACAAAGAAGGAATTGGTGTCAAAGAAAAACATCCAAACAATAAAAACTACAGCTATGATAACATATTTGTTGCTGAGGAATTTAAAACTTTTACTTTTTTTTAATTCAGATAGTTTCAAATTAAAATTTTAGTTTTTGATTAATTATTGTTCTTACAATATCAACGGCTACGGTATTATAACGATTAGTAGGTATGATGATATCTGCATATTCTTTTGTAGGTTCAATGAACTGTTGGTGCATAGGTTTTAGGGTTGTTTGGTAACGGTTTAAAACCTCTTCAAGATTGCGGCCCCGTTCTGCGATATCTCTTTTAAGCCTTCTTATGAGTCGTTCGTCACTATCGGCATGCACATAAATTTTTATGTCAAACATATCTCTGATATCAGGATGTGTAAGAATTAAGATTCCTTCCACAATCATCACGTGTTTTGGGGCTGTTGCAACAGTTTGATTGGTGCGGTTGTGTTCTACAAAAGAGTAAACGGGTTGTTTAATTGTTTTTCCTTTTTTGAGCTCTTTTAAATGGGCTACAAGTAGATCAAAGTCAATGGCTTTGGGATGGTCAAAATTTATTTTCACCCTTTCTTCAAAAGGTAGGTGGGAGGTGTCTTTATAGTAAGAATCCTGCGAAATCACACCTACTTCGTTGGGTGGTAATTCATTGATTATCTGATTTACTACGGTTGTTTTACCGCTTCCGGTGCCACCTGCAATACCAATTATAAGCATTTTTTATCTGTTTTGGCAAAGGTAATACTATTTGTTTTTATGATTTAATGTTCTTTTTTGTAATGCCATAAACCTAGAGATGCTCAAATTTAAAATTTAATTTTCAATTGCTTTAACTTCTTCAACTGTTACTATTTTATCTTGGGTGTTTCCCCAAGAGTTCATAATATAATTCATAACATCAGCAATTTCCAGGTCAAGAAGCCCCATTGGGGGCATTAGATTATTGTATTTAATTCCGTTAACAGTAATTTCTCCCTGTAATCCAAATTTAACTGAGTGAATGCTTTCAGTTCGTTTTTTAATCAACCAATCAGAGTTTGCCAGGGGTGGAAAAACGCCTTGGACTCCTTTACCGTTTGGTAAATGACATTGAATACAAAAATCATTGTAGACTATTTCCCCTCTGTTTATGCTTTCTTTTAAAGATTCCTGATCCTGGATTTTAGGGGTATTTACATATATTCCGGGTTTTTCATTTAAAGCAGGGATTTTATTAAAAATAAGAAACAGTCCACAAAATAAAGCAATTTTAGTTGCCAGCTGAAAGCTCATACCTAATTAGGAATTATTTTTACAATTCCCTTGCCTTCAACACCTAAATAAACATATCCATCGGGGCCCATTTTTACAGTGCGCAATCTTCCAATGTCTTCTGCAATTTTCAGACGTTCGTTTACCTGGTTATTTTTTAGTTTTAACAATTCAAGGTATTGGAATTTTAGTGAGCCCACTAAGAGATGTCCTTTCCAATCTGGGTACTTGTCACCAGTAACAAATGCCATTCCACTGGGAGCTATAGAGGGAGTCCAGTAATAAAGAGGTTGCTCCATTCCTTCTTTTTGTGTTTTTTCGGTTATGGTTGTTCCACTGTAATTCACACCATAAGTAATTACAGGCCAACCATAATTTGCACCTTTTTTAGTAATATTGATTTCATCACCACCTTTAGGTCCGTGTTCGTGTGTCCAGACTTCTTGTGTAACAGGGTGGATATCCATACCTTGTTGATTTCTATGTCCATAGGAGTAAATAGCAGTTTTTGCTCCGGCTTCATTTACAAAGGGGTTGTCATCCGGAATGCTTCCATCATCTTTAATTCTGTATATTTTCCCTCCGTCGCGGGTAATGTCTTGTGGATTTTCGTCCCGATTTCCTCTATCACCAATTGTAAAGTATAAATAACCTTGTTTATCAATAACCATTCTGGAGCCGAAATGAACACCTTTAGTTGAATTGGGTGAGGCTTTATAAAGTTCTTCAATCCGGATTAATTTATTCTCTTCAATTTGCGCTCTAACTATCTTGGTATTTCCACCATCACCTTCCCCCTGATTGGAAGCGTATGCAAAATAAATCCATTTGTTGTTTTCATAATTGGGGTGAGGTAAAATGTCCAAAAGGCCCCCTTGACCTCTTACATACAAATCATCAAAACCTGTTGAAATAGTAATTTCGTTTGTTTTAGTTACCAGTGTTATTTCGCCATTTTTATCTCCTACTAGCATTGATCCATCTGGCAACCATGCAAGTCCCCAAGGAATTCCAACATTTGAAAAGACAGTTTCAAAGGCATAGGAACTTTTAGAGGGTCGAATCTCGATATCATTTTGTTTTACTTGAGCACAACTGACAAAGCAGCCTGTTAATAAAAAAAGTAATAGTTTAATTTTCATATCGTTTATTTTTTTTAAAATTTCTGAGTGTGTCTAATTTTATGCATAAAATAGAATAGTCAGCGTATGTAGGGTTTAGAATATAAATTGACTGAAAAGATAAAAAAAAGAAATAAAATGCCTGCTAATCTTAACATAAAATATATATTTGCAATCCGAAAAAACACAAGTTGTTTTTTGCTTTTAAACAGAATGAAAAGTCAATTTGATACCAATAGTACTAATTATTTAATTGGTGTTGAAGCCCGTATATTGGGTCCCGATTTAGATTGGTAAATTCTAAGGTTCTAAGATAAATTGAATTGTAAATTAACAGTTTCCGAATAAAAAACTATTCGGGGTGTAGCGTAGCCCGGTTATCGCGCCTGCTTTGGGAGCAGGAGGTCGCAGGTTCGAATCCTGCCACCCCGACAAATTTATAAAACGGGATGTGGCGCAGTCTGGTAGCGTACACGCCTGGGGGGCGTGGGGTCGCAGGTTCAAATCCTGTCATCCCGACCAAAGAGTTTATCAAAACTCACAAATATCAACCTAATTATATGTAAATCATATAGTTAGGTTTTTTTGTATCACCAAACGAAACCAAAATTTATCGCATTTTAGGTGAGTTTTTGGGGTGTTTTGTGAGATATCTGTGAGTTATTTGTGAGTAAAAATTTCAAAGAAATCTCAATAAATACAATACTCCACAAAGATTTCACTACAAAAATCAGGGTATTTTTGCCCGAAAATTTGTGAGATATTCATAAAGATTAAAAAAGTCTTTATATTTACCTCAAGTTCAAGAAACAGCATTTTGGATTGGTTTGACTTTCGTGTCATTATTAATCAAACCACCAGATAATGCACAATTTAAACGCCTTTCAGGTTTCTTTCATCATCAGAAAGAAAAAAATTGACCCCGAATACGGTCAAATCTTCGCCCGTATTCGTGTAAATGGTCGTGGAACCGAATTCAGTATTAAACACGAAGTACTTTTAAAACAGTGGTGCAATAAGTCAGCTTCTGTTAATGGATCATCCTTTCACGCACAAACGATCAATAATGCTATTGACCAAATCAAAGCACGGTTACACAAAGCTCACAAAGAACTTGTAGATGAAAACAAATTCATAACGGCAAATCTTGTTAAATCAAGATATTTTGGAACAGACAGTGCCAGCAAAACGCTCGTTGATCTACTCAACTATCACAACAATAGAAGGCAAAACCAATTAACTGAAGGCACCTTAAAAAACTACGATACTACTGAAAAATACTTATTAGATTTTGTTGAGAAAAAAAGAAAAACCAACAATGTAT
>NZ_CAXBAN010000186.1:0-5121 GCF_963973675.1 uncultured Planktosalinus sp.
TTTAAGGATTTTACAGATGTATAATAATTAACAATTTAAATTTAATAAAATGGAAGACGTAAAAGTAGAGGACATCGCTCAAGATGTAAAAAAGATTACTGATGAAGAATTGAAAGATTCAATTGAAATAGACCAATAATTTAAAAAGTCTCAAACTCCTTATGGAAAATCAAGAGAACTTTCGTGACACCATTAATACTATTGATGAAGAGGGCAAGCGAAAGTGGCTTTTTCCGAAAAAACCCAGTGGAAGGTTCTATGAATACAGAAAATATGTAAGTTATTTTTTGCTGGTTTTTTTTATTGCTTCTCCTTTTATTAAAGTTGGAGGCAATCAGTTTTTGTTGTTCAATATTCTGGAGCGCAAGTTCAATGTTTTTGGTTTTCCTTTTTGGCCACAAGATTTTTATCTCTTTGTGCTTTCAATGATCATTGGCGTTGTGTTTATAACGCTTTTTACCGTCGCATTTGGAAGAATATTTTGTGGATGGATTTGTCCTCAAACGATATTTTTGGAAATGGTTTTCAGGCGCATTGAATATGCTATTGAAGGCGACAGAGGTAAACAAATACGGTTAGCCAAAATGTCTTGGAACGCTGAGAAAATTAGAAAGCGATTGTTGAAATGGACAATTTTCTTTATCATTTCTTTCATTATTGCCAACGTCTTCCTAGCTTATCTAATTAGCAGTGACCGCTTGTTGCTTTATATTCAAGAAGGGCCACTCCAACACCTTAGTACCTTTATTGGATTGCTGATTTTCACCGGAGTATTCTACTTTATTTTTGCGTGGTTCCGTGAGCAGGTATGCATAATTGCTTGTCCTTATGGTCGGTTGCAAGGCGTTTTGCTAGATACAAAGTCGATAGTGGTTGCTTATGATCACAAACGTGGTGAAGGGGAAGCCGGCAGAAAAAAATTCCGTAAAAGTGAAGACCGCCAAGCGTTGGGTCATGGTGATTGTATTGATTGTTTTCAATGCGTTCATGTTTGTCCCACAGGAATAGATATCAGAAATGGAACCCAGCTTGAATGTGTAAACTGTACTGCCTGTATGGATGCCTGTGATAGTATCATGGAATCTGTTAACTATCCAAAAGGATTGATTCGTTATGCAAGTGAAGAAAATATCGTAAAGAAAAAACCTTTTGAGTTTACTGCCAGAATGAAAGGATATGTAGCTGTTCTGGTGATTTTAATTGGTGTATTGATAGGCATGTTGTTTCTGCGTAGTGATGTTGAAGCCGTGGTACTTCGTTTGCCCGGTCAATTATATGAATTGAAAGAGGACAACATTGTTAGTAATGTTTACACCTATAAACTCATCAATAAAACCACCAAGGAATATTCAGATATTGAGCTCAAACTGCTTTCCCATAAAGGAACTATCAAGTTTGTCGCCCAAAATGAAGTGATTGTTCCTCCTCAAGACTTGATTGAAGGCTCTTTGTTTATAGAATTGAACCGAGCTGTACTTGAAGGACATAAAAATAAAATTGAAATTGGAGTTTACAGCAATGGTCAACTTATTGAAACTACCAATACAAATTTCTTGGGACCGCGTAGCTTTAATTAACCGAAAAATATTAATAAAAATTATAAGCATCTAAAAGAACTCTTCATCATGAAAATAAACTGGGGCACAGGTATCGTCATTGCAATTGCACTTTTCATAGCATTCATATTGTATTTTGTAATTACCATGACTACAAATAAAAACTTTGAACACGACCTTGTCATTGAAGATTATTACAAGCAAGAAATCGGTTTTCAGGACGAACTGGATGCCCGTAACAATGCAGCAAAATTAACTGAAAAAGCATCTATAGACAAAACCACAAACGGTATACTTATAAGCTTTCCTGAAGCCTGGAGCAAAGACATTCAAAACGGAAAAGTATCTTTCTACCGAGTAAACAATAAGGCTTTTGATTTTGATAAGGATCTTAAGCTCTCCAACCATCAGATGCTTATTCCTGAAAGTGAACTGGTTATGGGGCGATGGGATGTAAGCGTTTATTGGGAAATGGAAGCAAAGTCCTACACAGTAAAAGAAAAAATCAACTTTTAGGTATGTTACTTTCGGCATTTCTGTTGGGTCTCTTTGGAAGTTTACACTGTGTTGGCATGTGTGGCCCCATTGCTTTTATGCTTCCTGTTGACCATAAGAATAAAGTAAAAAAAGCTATTCAAACAAGCAGTTATCACTTCGGAAGGTTGCTAGCTTATGCACTCATAGGTCTTGTATTTGGTTTACTTGGCAAAAGCTTTTCCCTTTTTGGACTCCAACAACAACTTTCCATTGCCGTGGGGGTTTTAATGATTCTGGTAGTGGTATTACCACTCAAACCCTTTCAAAACACTTGGGTTTCTCAATTGTTTTATCGGTTTGTAAGTAAATTGAAACAAAAAATGGGTGCTTCTTTTAAGAAAAAAACGACCGATACATTTCTTACCATAGGATTTTTGAATGGTTTTTTGCCTTGTGGATTAGTTTATATAGCTGTTTTTGCATCGATAGCCGCTGGCTCATTAACTCAAAGCAGTTTGTATATGTTGTTTTTTGGACTGGGTACAATTCCACTGATGACTGTATCGGTGTATGCAAGTTCATTTTTAAAAGGCATCAACCGTCAAAAAGTTCGTAAAGCAATCCCGGTTTTTGTGGTCATTATTGGAATTTTATTTATCTTACGTGGAATGGGACTTGGAATTCCATATATATCACCGAAACCAATTAACCCCCAGGTGGATTCTAAAATTGAATGCCACATTTAAATCAATAAAAACCAAACAGTTTAAAATTAAAAACACAATGAATTATATCTCAGCTGAAGAAGCAGTATCCTTAGTAAAATCAAATAACAGAATCTTTTTTCAAGGTGCAGCGATGACCCCTAAATTTCTAATCAATACTTTATGTGAAAACTACAATAACCTAGAGAATGTTGAAATTGTCCAAATGCATACAGAAGGAGATGCTTTATACACGCGCGAGCCCTATAGTGATGCATTCACTACAAATAGCTGTTTTGTAGCCGGAAACGTAAGGAAAGCAGTGAATACGAAACGTGGAGACTACACTCCCATATTTTTAAGTGAACTGCATTTACTTTTCAGGCGAAACATTTTACCACTGGATGTGGCATTAATTCAGGTTTCTCCACCAGATAAACACGGCTATTGTTCCTTAGGTACATCAATTGATGTGACACTCACCGCAATTCAAACCGCCAAGATAGTCATTGCTCAAGTTAACCCAAAGGTGCCTAGAACTCATGGTGATGGAATCATTCATAAAAACAATATCAATGCCGCTGTTTGGGTAGAAGAGCCTATTCATAGTGTAAATCCTTCTGAACCTTCTGAAATTGAAAAGCAAATAGGTTATCACGTAGCTCAATTGGTTGAAGATGGGGCTACTTTGCAAATGGGCATTGGAGGTATACCTAATGTTGTTTTGTCAAACCTGACCAATCACAAAAGATTGGGGATACACACCGAAATGTTTTCTGACGGCGTGTTGCCTCTAATTGAATCGGGTGTGATTACCGGAGAAGATAAAGTCATTAAAAGAGGGAAATTGGTAACCTGTTTTGCAATTGGTTCCCAAAAGCTGTATGATTTTATGGATGATAACCCCATCGTTCATTTCAAGGAAGCTGCCTATACTAATGATACAGCTATTATCAGAAGAAACCCAAAGGTAACAGCCATCAATAGTGCCATTGAAATCGATATCACCGGACAGGTGTGTGCAGATACCATCGGAAAAATGCAATACAGTGGAGTGGGAGGTCAAATGGATTTTATAAGAGGTGCTGCACTCTCCGAAGGAGGTAAACCAATTATCGCCATGCCATCAATTACTAATAAAGGAATCTCTAAAATCGTTCCCTTCCTGAAAGAAGGAGCCGGTGTTACTACAACTAGAGCACACGTGCACTACATTGCAACAGAATATGGAGTGGTAGATCTTTATGGTAAAAACCTGAAGCAACGAGCTAAAGCCTTGATTTCATTGGCTCACCCAGATCATCGTGAAATGCTGGAAAAGGCTGCTTTTGAACGTTTCAATTAACTCGATTAAAAAGGAGCTTCTTTAGTAAATGTAAGTATAGTACCAGTTTGGGGATGAGTAAATGTAATGCTTTCTGCATGTAAATGCAGTCTGTTTGCCTTACTTCCATACAAATCATCCCCAACAATGGGTGTTTTTAAACCCAAGTGATGTGCCGCGTGCACACGCAGCTGATGGGTTCGGCCGGTAATTGGGTAAAAATAAACCCGTGTTTGCGTGTTTCTTTTAGAAATGATCTCCCAACGCGTTTGTGCACTTTTACCATGTTCATAACATACCAGCTGTCTGGGGCGATCATCAAGGTCAACCCGCAATGGTAAATCAATTAATCCTTCGTTTTGATCAATAATACCTTCTAACAAAGCAACATATCTTTTAGTAACTGTGCGTTTTATGAATTGTCTTTGCAGGTTTATATAGGCGTCACTGTTTTTTGCAACAACCAGCAAACCAGATGTTGACATATCCAGTCTGTGAACAATCAAAGGTCCTTCAGCTTGGGGGTATAAGGTTTTTATTCGGGTATAAACTGAATCCTTTAAAAGCTTTCCCGGTACTGTTAAGAACTCTGTAGGTTTATTGATGACTAAAAGCACGTCGTCTTCAAACACTATCTCGAGGGTCTTCCCTTTGGCTTGATTTTCCAAAAACGGATTGGCTTCTAGGTCTAATTCCTCAAGCATGTGATTCATCAAAATGGGTTCGCACTTGCTCTTGCAAGCCGGATAAAACTGTTTGTGCTTTCTCACTTCAGACTTGGGCGATTTTCCCCACCAAAATTCGGCCATTGCGATGGGTTTTAAACCGTTTTTAAATGCATAATGCAGTAATTTGGGGGCCGCACATTCACCTGCACCCGCCGGCGGATTGTTATCAAAGATTTCTCCGATGCTTCTGAGTTCACCCATTCTGTTTAAAAAAGCATAGTTGTCAAAAAGCTTTTTTTGCAATACACTTGATTTTTGCTTGCGGGATTCTTTGAGTGCATTGATTTTGGTATTTAAATTATCAATCACCTTGATTGCCTCGGCTTTTTTGT
>NZ_CAXBAN010000187.1:0-5096 GCF_963973675.1 uncultured Planktosalinus sp.
ATTAGTAGTAATAAAATGTTATAATACTATGGTTTTTGATATTTATAAATTTTAAAACTTTAAGTGTTTAGTCCACATGTAAAGTGATTAATTATTCAATAAATATACTATATATTCTTTCTCTTTGAAGGAATAGGCCATAAAAAATGAAACTTAAATTAATTCTTTAAATTTTTTACGAGATATTTAATTAAAATGGTAATTTTGCACCCAATTTAATATTTAATTATGGCTAGCGTAAAAAATTTAAAGAAAGATATAAACTACGTTTTGGGAGATATCATTGAAGCAGTTTATGTTTGGGAGTTGACAAACTCTGAAAAAGACAATAAAAAATCTCAGGCAATTATTGATGAAACCATAGAGGTGTTTGATGAGTTGGCTGCTAAAATCAACCAAAAAGAAGTAGAAAATACTAAAAAGCATTTTCAATCAATTAGTAAAGAGCTGGAAGAAAAAGCCTCTAAATTGATAGATAAAGTAAATAAGCTTTAAAAAAAATCCCTTGAAATTTCAAGGGATTTTTTTATTCAATTTCTTTGAGTTGTTTTCTTTCCTTAATAAATGTTTCCAGTTGTTTACCATATGTTGACACTTTCACCTTTTCATTGAGTGAATGATAAATGGTGTCTAAATATTTTATGTTTGCATCAAATATTTCTGTCAAGGTTAAATAAGGAGCAACTTCAAGGTCTTTATGATTTAAAGCAAAATTGATGGTGGCCATATATTTGCTTTTTATAAGCGATTCATATTCTTTGTTAATTTCAACTTTTCTGAGTTCGTCAGCATTATTTTCAGCTTGTATATTGTCGGCAAAAAGTTCTAAGCTCCGGTCAGAATAACGTTGCATTAACTTATTATATTCAACAAGTTTTTTGTGATTTAATGACCCTGTAACTTTTGCTTCATTTTCGAAATTTTCTAAAGAGGTATAAACTTCAATAGTACCCGGTTCAGCAAATATTTCGATACCATCCTCTATTTGGGTCCCCTCTGTTTTTCTCAAAAGCATATAAACCACTTCTGGGCTTTCAAGTTGTATGGAGAAATTAAACTCTGAAGTTCCTTTTAATACAACAGAATCCAAGGTAATAAAAGAGGAATCCTGAAGTTTTTCAAGATAAAGAGTTCCTTTTTTTAAACCATTTACACTTCCGGTAATATGGGTGTTTTTAGGTTCATTTGAACAAGAAATTAATATTACAATAGTAAGTATTGCTGACAAAAATTTTTTCACTGAATGAATTTTAAGAGGGCGCAAATATCCTTTAATTTATTGATTTTGTAAACAATTCTTCAAATAAATCTTTAAGTCCATTAATCCATTAAATAATATGTTGGTGCTTCTGGTCCAACCGGCATTTCCAGGACAAACACCCATAAATAGAACAAAATCATCCATCCTATGTAAAATAATATACTATAGGGTAACATCATACTAATAATGGTTCCAATTCCAATGTCTTTTTTATATTTTGCAGCAAAGGCTAGTATAAGTCCAAAATAACTCATCATAGGTGTGATGATGTTAGTTACTGAGTCACCAATACGATAAGCTGCTTGAATAACTTCAGGGCTGTAACCAATAAGCATCAACATAGGAACAAAAATTGGGGCGGTAACTGCCCATTGGGCTGATGCTGACCCCAACATTAAATTTACCATTGCAGACACGGCTATAAAACCTATAAAAACAGCCGGTCCTGTAAGCCCAATCTCTGTTAAAAATTCGGCACCCTTTACTGCAAAAATCTGCCCCAGATTACTCCAGCCAAAATAAGCCACAAATTGAGCGGCAAAAAATACAATAACAATATACAAACCTAGAGTTGACATAGCGTTTGCCATTCCATCAATAATACCTTTGTCATCTTTCATACTTCCGGTAATACGCCCATAAACAAATCCCGGGATTAAGAAGAATAAAAAGATAAAAGAAACTATACCTCTTAAGAAGGGTGAGTTTAAAATTTCTCCGGTTTCAGGGTTTCGGAGCACACCATTTTCCGGAACAATTGTCAATGCTAAGAGAGCTATGATAATTAATACGGTGAAGCCTGTAATTTTTAAAGCCTTTATTTCAAGTGGAGTTAAAGGGCTCATAATCGATTGGTCAGAAAGGTCTTCAGAGGCTTCTTTAGGGTTGTAGACTCCAAGCTTTGGCTCAACAATACGTAGTGTTACAAAAGTACCTACAATTGTGATTAGAAACGTACTAATAAACATAAAATAATAATTTACCGCCGCATGGACAGTATATTCTGGGTCGATGATGTTTGCGGCTTCTTGCGTTAAACCGGCCAAAAGTGGATCAATTGTACCAATCAATAGGTTGGCGCTATAACCGCCTGAAACGCAAGCAAAAGCACAGGCCAATCCAGCAAGAGGGTGTCTTCCCATAGAGTAAAAAATTACAGCAGACAGAGGTACCAAAACCACATATCCCATCTCTGAGGCTGTATTTGAAATCACAGCAGCAAAACAAATGGCAATTGTGACTAAATTTTTTGGGTTTAGTAAGAAATTTATAGGCTTAAAAAAAAGAGCTGCAATCCCCTTTTTTTGAGAAACTGGTTTAAACGAAGCAGCTTTTAATACCAATCCTCTGATGCAAGCACTAATGAGTCCTGAACGCTCGGCAACACCTACACCTAATAAAGCAACTAACACAACCCCCAGTGGAGCAAAGCTCGTAAAATTTGAGACTAGATTAGAAACAATTCTTCTCAAACCTTCTCCATTGAGTAAACTAACCGGCTCAATGATACCATCTGGAGCACGGCCCGGGGCTCCCTCAGGTCGGGGGTCTATAGCGTTCCAGCCTAACCACTCTGCCAAACCACTAATTAGTATTACGCTCAAAGCGAAAATAGCAAAAAGAGTGACAGGATGAGGAAGTAAATTTCCCATCCATTCTACAAAATCAAGAAAGCGTGTAAAGAGGTTCTTTTTTTTTGGCGTGTTTTGCTGTTGTGGTGTTTCAGGTTGCTCTGTGGACATACGTGATTGATTTTAGCTAAGGTTTTATTGATGTCAAAAAGTAAATGGATTGGAATGATGTCCAACCCATAAACTTTTTCAGGTAGCTAAAATATAAAATTAAATGGAATAGCTCTTATGTTTAACTTAAAACAAACCGCCTCCCTGTGCTTCATTATTATCTCTTTGCTTACGAGCCATTGATCTGTTTTTAGCACCTCCAAATCGGTAAGAAAGACCAACATTCCAACCTTGACTTTCAGGGTTGAATTGTCCTGAGGCCGGCATGGGCTTTTCAGTCTCAAATTGAAATTTTCTGGAGTTTAATACGTCGTTATAGTTAAAACTTATTGTAGCTTGACCCTGCATTACATTGTATCGAACACCGGTATTCACAAAATAGAATTCTTTGCTGTTAAATTGTAACCCATTATAAGGCCCCCGATACATTCCAAACGCTTGAAAGGTTAAATCTTTTGCAGCTTTAAAACTATTGTTGATTCTAAAAGTATATGCCGTATTGTCTACTTCTGTTTGTTCATTGGCAACGACACCCTTCATAGTTTGTTGGAACAAGTCAAAACTAGCATTAAAACTCCACCATTTTGTGGGTTTATAACTGGCTGAAACTTCAATACCATAAGCATTGTTGTCTTCAAAGTTTGTGTATGAAAGAATAATTCTCGTTGGATCATCAGGGTCTACAGAAAAATTTTGATTGATTTCGTCCTGTATCATTCTATAGAATACGCCTCCTGTTATGCTTCCTTTTTCAAATTGTTTGGTGTAATTGAGTTCAACAGAATTAGTAAACTGTGGAACCAATTCTTGGTTGCCAATTTGTGAAATTTGAGGAGTACTAAACTCCCTAATTGGATTGATTTGATTGATTCCCGGGCGGTCAACTCTGCGACTAAGGCTCATTTGTAAGGTATTTTTTTCATTGATGTTGTAGGAAACAAACCCTGAAGGGTATACGCTGAGTATTTCATCTTCAAAAGGAACTTCATCTTCATTGAATTCAGTAAAACCGGCATTAACTATGTAATTTTCTATACGTGCTCCAATTTGATATGACCATTTTTCGAAATTTTGACCAAAAGTGGCGTATCCTGAAAATATTTCACGGTCATAGAAAAAACGTGCGTCTGTAAAACTTAAACTATTGGTGTTAAAATCGTTTTTTGTGTTTTGAATCCGTGCCTCAAGGCCAAGCTCTAGTTTAGCGTTGTCGGAAATAGGGTTTGTATAATCTAAGTTTACAGTAATATTTTCACGTTCATTAAAAACTAGGTCAGTATAACTTAAATTAGAAAAGTCAGGATAGATTGCATTTGCAATTTCATCATTTTCAAACGTATTGTAATCTGCTTCCAGTTGAATTTCGTGCCCTTCAGTTTTAAATTTATGCTTGTAAGCAAGGTTGTATGAGGCATTGTCGTTTTCGTTTTTAACAAACATATTTTGTCTTAAGCTTTCCCTGTCCTGACCCGGATAATCTATTTGAAGAAGTGCTTGAAATTTATCATCATAAATGTTTTGATTGGTATATACAGATAGGGTATTAAAATCATTGATAAAATAATCAAATCCAAATTTCATTAAATGTGATTTGTAGCTATTAAGCATGTCTATATTTTCAGTAGAGCGCTCATTAAAGGCTGTGGTTGACGGATTGTCAAAACGATTTATTTTACCTACATTGGCTTGTTTACCTACACGCGCACCATAATTAGTATAAAAATTAAATTTACCGGTTCTATAATTTAAGTTTACTGAAGTATTGAACTGAGCATTTCTATACTTGGTCAAACCAAGAGTAATATCACCATTAAAGCCATCGTTCATATTTTTATGTAAAATAATATTAATGATTCCACTCATACCTTCTGGGTTATATTTAGCTGAGGGGTTGGTGATGAGTTCTATTTGTTTTATGGAAGTGGATGGAATTTGCTTAAGCAATTGAGCAGCATCAATGTTTGTTGGTTTTCCATCAACAAGAATTCTAACATTTGGGTTACCTCTAAGTGCTATATTTCCATCTTGGTCAATGTTTACTGAAGGGATGTTGTTCATAATCTCACTTGCAGATGCACCGGTTGTAGTTAAAT
>NZ_CAXBAN010000188.1:0-5041 GCF_963973675.1 uncultured Planktosalinus sp.
AGCTTTAGCTTTATCTGCTTTTTCTTGAGCCTTATCTGCTTTTTTCTGTTTTCTTTCTGATATAATTTTTTGACTTCGTGGATGCGTAGAGAATATAACAGGAAATTGATATTTTTCAGCAATTTCATTGATTGCCGACATAAGGCTTAAAAAATTGGATTCATTATCAATGTTTTCTTCACGATGTGCAGAAACAATAATATACTTTCTTTTCTCAAGCATATTTTCAACTAAAACATTACTATTTTCAATGTTCTTAGCATATTTTGTTAATACTTCCTGCAACGGTGAGCCTGTTACAAAAATATGGTCTTTTCTAAACCCTTCTGACAATAAATATCTTCTACTATGTTCTGTGTAGGGTAAGTTAATATCACTAATATGATCGACTATTTTTCTATTAATTTCTTCCGGCACATTTTGATCAAAACATCTGTTGCCGGCTTCCATATGAAAAATAGGTATTTTTAACCTTTTTGCCATAATAGCACATAAGGAGCTATTTGTATCGCCCAAAATAAGGAGTGCGTCAGGCTTAATTTTCAGCATAAGTTCATAGGACTTAGCTATTATATTTCCAACTGTATCTCCTAAATTACCTCCTGCAACATTCAAATAATGATTAGGTTGTCGAAGTTCAAGTTCATTGAAGAAAACTTCATTAAGATTATAATCATAATTCTGGCCTGTGTGAACTAAAACGTGCTCAAAATAAGTATCACATTTTTTTATAATTTCACTTAACCTTATTATTTCGGGACGCGTCCCAATAACTGTCATGAGTTTTAGCTTTTCCAAATTCCAGGGTGTTAAATTTTATAATGAGGGTAAAAGTTTTTGTGAGATTTCATCCATTCAGCCATTTCAGAAACCATGGTTTCATAACTTGGGACTTCATAATCTAAACTAAAGTTTGTTCTTACTAAAGATTTATCCACGTAATAGTCTTCATAGGGTTCAATAATCACTTCGTCATTTCTCAAATGTTTATTGAATAGATTCAATAAATCATACTTGCTTATAGAGACATTATTAACCATATTGATCAATCCTGTACTCTTATTAATTGAGGCAATTTCCATTATTTTTGCTAATTCCAAAGTTGTTAAACCAGTCCACAAAGCATTTGTAAATCCCTTTATTGGGCCTTCCTGCTTCATAAACCAATTAAGTAATCCAATTCCTGATTCTTTAATATCTGGACCTACGATTGAATTTCTCAGGGTTAGGTTTTTACTGTCACTAATTTCTCCTAAAGCCTTAGATCTGTCATAAAAAGATTCACCGTCTGTATAATCGGTTTCTGTATATTTCCCCTTTTTTCCAGAAAACACGCAGTCCGTACTCATATGAATCACTTGTGTTTTTAAATTTTCAGTTATTGAAACCAAAAAATGTGGAAAATATGAGTTTAAATAGACAGCCATCGTTTGATTTTCATTTGCAAATTGATTTAATAACCCGATACAGTTTATAATAACATTAAAATCATTATCGATAATGATTTTTTTTACAAATTCAGGGTTTGTTGCATCTCCAATTATAGTATTATGTTGAGTGAGAATATTATTTCTGCTAAAACCTGTTACTGTATGCCCTTTTTCTATTAAGTATGTTGAAATCATATGTCCAGCCATACCTTCTGAACCAAAAACTAAAAATTTCATATTCATTAATTTTTTAATGCCACCTAATCCATTTATCTACATCAAACCGTATTTCATCATCATGGTTTTCACCAAATTTGTAATCTGAAAAGGATATTAACGTCGAATTTTTTTCTAATGCCCTAAAACCATTTACAAAACCCGGCTGTATTTTTAAAATCATAGGAGTTTTCTCTTCCAAAATAGTTTTTTTTACATCTAAATCAATTGAAGGGTTTTCCATACAATCCAATTCAATTGTTCGGACTTCAAAAGATCCCTTTACACAATAAAACCATCGCCTTTCAATTTTGTGTCCTTGCCACGCTCTAATAGTATTAGTGTCTGGGTGAAAAACAGTGTACATCCTTTTAATTTCACTTAAATCAAATTCATTAAATGAATGTAATTCACCTCTGTGATCAACGAACTTATTCCCGTTTATTATCATAGATTACATATTTAATTCTTCACGAATATAATCTATACTTGAAAACAACTCCTTCATTTGTTCTAAATTCAATCTTGTCGTGTTATGAGAGTGATAATCTTCAACTTTAGAAATATTTTCTTCACCTTGAGAAAAGTATTTTGTATAATTTAAATCACGATTATCCGCAGGCACACGATAGAAATTACCCATGTCTTCTGCTTTTAGCATTTCTTCACGTGTACACAGAGTTTCGTAAAGTTTTTCACCATGCCGAGTACCAATTATTTTAATGGGCACATCTTTTTTAGATAATTCCAATAAAGCTTTTGCTAAATCACCTATTGTACCGGCTGGTGCTTTATTAACAAATAAATCTCCCGACCTTCCATTTTCAAATGCAAAAAGAACTAATTCCACAGCATCTTCTAATGACATAAGAAATCGTGTCATGTTAGGATCGGTAATTGTTATAGGTTTTGATTCCTTAATTTGATTTATAAACAAGGGAATGACAGAGCCCCTTGAAGCCATAACATTTCCATACCGAGTTAAACAAACAGTCGTCTCTTTAAGGCTACGAGATTCTGCTATTGCAACTTTTTCCATCATTGCTTTTGATATACCCATTGCGTTGATTGGGTAGGCAGCTTTATCTGTAGAAAGACAAATTACTTTTTTAACATTGTTATTTGCGCTTGCTTTAATTACATTTTGAGTTCCCTCAATATTTGTTTTAACAGCTTGCATTGGGAAAAACTCACAAGAAGGTACTTGTTTTAATGCTGCTGCATGAAAAACATAATCAACATCTCTGGTAGCTGGCTCAACGCTTGAATAATCCCTTACATCACCTATATAATATTTTATTTTGTCATTTTTATAGAGATTTCTCATATCATCTTGCTTTTTTTCATCTCTGGAAAAAATTCTTATTTCGCTAAAATTATCGGTGTTTAAAAAACGATTTAATACAGCAGTTCCAAAAGAACCAGTACCACCTGTTATTAGTAAAACTTTATTGTAAATTTTCATTTTTTATCAATTTGACTTTTATTAAATATATTATTATAATAAAATTAATTTATTCCCTTGAATTCAAATCATGTTTGAAAATATAATTATAGTTATTATTAACATAATTGATACTATTCTTCCAAAACTCCCTTCAATTTAAACAAAAAGTTATTTTCGGAAAACATTTTGTTTAAATTATAAAAAAATAAAAATATTTTAAAGCTTCCTATCCGCACTCTCCAACACCCCCTTCACATCATACACCACCGCCACTTCTTTTTTAAGCGGGTTTAGGTCCAGGGTAAGGAATTGTTTGTGGGCTACGCCTAATACAATCGCATCAAATTCATTTGGTGCTGCATTGGTGAGGTTGCTTCGCTCCGCTCGCAATGACTTGCCTTTCAAGTCTAATTGTGAGTGGCATTGGAGTCCGTATTCGTGCATGACTTCCTCCGGGTTGGCGAGGGGGTCGTAGATGGTAACGGTGATGCCGTAGTCTTGCAGGGCGTGTACTACATCAACGATTTTGGTATTGCGCACGTCGGGGCAGTTTTCTTTGAAGGTGATGCCCAGCATGAGGAGTTCGGCACCTTTGATGGAGATGTCTTTTTGTATCATGGTCTTGACCACTTGAGCGGCGACATAGTCACCCATGGAGTCGTTTAAGCGTCTTCCTGCCAGGATGATCTCGGGGTGGTAGCCGTGTTCTTGTGCTTTTTGTGCCAAATAATAAGGATCCACACCTATGCAGTGTCCGCCTACAAGCCCGGGTTTGAAGGGCAGGAAGTTCCATTTGGTACCGGCGGCTTCGAGGACGGCGCTCGTATCGATGTCGAGGATGTTGAATATTTTGGCGAGCTCATTGACAAAGGCAATGTTGATGTCGCGTTGGGAGTTTTCGATGACCTTGGCGGCTTCGGCTACTTTGATGCTGGGGGCCAGATGCGTACCGGCAGTGATGACGCTTTTATAGAGGGCATCTACTTTTTGTCCGGTTTCGGGTGTGGAGCCGGCGGTAACTTTTAATATTTTATCGACGGTGTGCTCCTTATCACCGGGGTTGATGCGCTCGGGCGAATAGCCCACAAAGAAGTCTTCATTGAATTTTAATCCGCTGATGCGTTCGAGTACGGGTACACACTCTTCCTCGGTCACGCCGGGATAGACGGTGGATTCATAGATGACGGTATCGCCTTTTTTGAGGATGCTGCCCACGGCTTCGCTGGATTTATACAGCGGTGTGAGGTCCGGCCGGTGGTGTTTATCCACGGGGGTGGGCACGGTAACGATATAGACATTGGCATCCTGAATGTCAATGAGGTGCGCGGTACAGAAGAGTCCGTTGCCGTTCATATCCTCACGAAAGGGACATTTGTCGAGCAGGACGGCTTGCAGGTCGGCATCCTCAACTTCGAGGGTACTGTCGTGGCCGTTTTGGAGTTGGTCGATGCGTTTTTGGTTGATGTCAAAGCCCACTACGGGGTATTTGGTAGCAAAGAGTCTGGCGAGGGGGAGCCCTACATACCCCAGGCCGATGATGGCGATTTTATTCATAGTTAGTCAATTGAGTTCAAAAAAAATACCCCATATTTTTAACGCTCCACAAGCCGAAATGGTATGTGAGAGGTTTAAAATAAGTGGGGATACCGGAGGGCAAAGTTAAGAAATTTGAATGGAAGGGGGATGTTTTGGTGTTAAATTGGTGTAAAATTGGAGTTTCTACTACGGGGGTTGTGGTTGTTTGGTTGACTGGTTTACTGGTGGGCTGGTTGACTGGTTGACTGGTGGACTGGTGGACTGGTTGACTGGTTTACTGGTTTACTGGTGGACTGGTTTACTGGTGGACTGGTTTACTGGTTTACTGGTGGACTGGTTTACTGGTTTACTGGTGGGCTGGTGGACTGGTGGACTGGTGGACTGGTTTACTGGTGGACTGGTTTACTGGTGG